>NZ_JACSLP010000010.1:0-74336 GCF_018618175.1 Exiguobacterium sp. s50 | reverse complement strand
CACGGCGACGTGTGGAGCTGAATGATACTAATCGGTCGAGGCTTTGATCTAGTCTAATGGTTTGTGTGAATTGATGAGTCTTCAGTTTTGAGAGAACGATCTCTCTATGTCTGGTGGCGATGGCGAAGTGGTCACACCCGTTCCCATGCCGAACACGGAAGTTAAGCGCTTCAGCGCCGAAAGTAGTTGGGGGTCTCCCCCTGTGAGGATAGGACGTTGCCAGGCCAACGCGAAAGACGATCGAGCATCCGCTCGGTCGTCTTTCTTTATGTGATTATTTTAAACAAAATTACCTAATAGTATTGCTTTATCCTAATCGATATGTTAATATAATAATTGTCTAGTGGCGATAGCGAAGTGGTCACACCCGTTCCCATGCCGAACACGGAAGTTAAGTACTTCAGCGCCGAAAGTAGTTGGGGGTCTCCCCCTGTGAGGATAGGACGTTGCTAGGCCAACGCAAAGGACGATTGAGCAAATGCTCGATCGTCCTTTTTTGTCGTTCTCGAAACCTTTAATTCTTTCTTTGCGTATAAACACGTGAAGAGGGGGAATCATCATGCACATTCGTGAAGCTACAACCTCAGACCAGACGATATTCACTGAGGTTTCACGGGCAAGTTTTAAACAAGAGGCAGACCGTCTCCGACTACCATATCGAGACTTAAATATTGAACCACCCGGTTATGATGACGAGGCGATGAGCCTGTACTTGATTGAACAATTGACATGCTACGTCATCGAGCTTGAAGGACAAGTCGTCGGTGGAGCCGTCGTGACGTTGACAGGGCAAGATTATGGCCGGATAGACCGCATCTTTATCCATCCATATAGACAAGGTAAAGGGATTGGGAAACGGGCACTACAATCAATCGAGGAGCTTCATCCGACTGTTCGAATTTGGGAGTTGGAGACATCCACAGCCCAACCTAACAACGTGGCATTTTATCGAGCAGCTGGTTACCAATCCGTCTTCGAATCAGATCAGGAAGTTTGTTTCGTCAAACGAGTGAAGCAACGGACAGATCACATGATATTGCGCTATGAAGAGCTTTCCATTACAGGTGCTCAAGCGTATGGGATGGATGCGAGTCGTGTCTCCATCACGAATAGTAACGTCTCAGAGCTTCAGGCGCACAACTGTAATTTCACGAAGAGCCAATTTCGGAATATCAACTTCAGAGAGACGGAGTTTGATGATTTGAATCTATCTGGTTCTCAGTATCGTTTCGTCACCATGTACGAATCAGGGAGGCCGACGACGTTCTTCCATACAAACCTGACGAATACATTTTTTGAAAACTGTCGGCTCGATGGTGTCCAAATCAAGGACTCATCGATTGACGGCTTAACGATTGACGGGGTACACGTCAAAGACCTGTTAGAATATTATCGAAAAGAAACTGGAGGAATAAAACGTTATGAGTGATCTCTACCAAACCCAACACGACTTACAACAACAGATGGCAGAACGGGACCGACTCGCCCGTAAATTAAAAACACTCGACAAGCAAATTGCCGAACATGAAGCTGTGCGAAAGCAACTTCTCAATTCGTTTACGAAGGAACAGCGCGATGTCTATGACTTAGATTCATTCTCGCTCGTCAACGCATGGCGTAAGCTAAGGGGAACATTCAACGAACAAAAAACGATTGAATTAGAAGAGGCGGCCCGGGCCGAATTGAAGTTACGGGAACATGAGGCGATGGTGGATGAGTTAGCGCTTGAGCGTCGTGACTTATATGAAACATTTGAGACGTATCGTGGAATCGACGCGAAATGGGAGACCTTCCTAAAAGAGAAGGAAACTCATTTGAAGCAAGATTTTACTGTTAGGGAAGAATTATATCGACTCACGGATCAACAGGTAAAAATGAATGAGGTGCTTGTTGAATATAAAGAAGCCATCGTCGCTGGAAATTCAGCACGGACGGCCATCTCGAGAACACTTAAACATCTCGACAGTGCGAAAGGTTGGTCGACGTATGATACGTTCTTTGGAGGCGGCTTGATTGCGACAGCGATGAAACATGATGCCATCGATGCTTCGGAACGGAAGATGCATGAACTTCAAGCTGCGCTCGAGCGCTTCTCGCGGGAGTTGGCTGACGTGAAAGGAGTCGTCAGTGGCTTACAAATCGAACGCGGTTCGCTCATTCAATTCGCTGACTACTTCCTCGATGACATCTTTTCTGAGTGGACGATGCATGGACGAATCAATGATTCGCTAGACAAGGTAAAAGGACTCGATCGTGAAATCGCTCAACTGATTGAGAAAATGACGAGAGAAGTAGAACGTCTAGAACAACAACTCGAAGAAATAGAAACGAAACGAAAACAGCTCATCCTCACACGATGAGCTGTTTGGTTATTCTGGTCGTTTCAACCAATGGCGTAAACCTTTACCCGCGTGCGGTCCGTCGGCGTATCGAGGGATAACGTGCAGGTGGGCGTGAGGGACGGTCTGGTTTGACGCCGTTCCGACGTTCCAGCCAAGCGTATACCCATCAGGACCATACGTCTTCTCGAGGAAGGACTTTGCTTCGTGGAGTAACTCGTATGTATCGCGCCATTCCGAAGGCGTGAGATCGAACGTCGTCGCCCGATGTTGTTTTGGGACGATAACGCCAGAGCCGACGAGCAAGTCCTGCTCACGGTCGTGCATCAAGAAGTAGCATGTCTCATTCTCGGCGACGATCGTCTGAGACGGGTCAAGTTGAGGATGACAAAATGGACAAGTTGACATCGGATTGGTACACTTCCTTTCTATATGAAGTGTACCAAAAGGGGGAGCATTATGAATGAATTGATTGATATGATGGTTGCCCAGGCCGAACGAGAGGAGCGCACGATTATCGCCATCTCGGGACACGGGGGTGCCGG
This sequence comes from Exiguobacterium sp. s50, assembly GCF_018618175.1. Taxonomy (NCBI): domain Bacteria; kingdom Bacillati; phylum Bacillota; class Bacilli; order Caryophanales; genus Exiguobacterium; species Exiguobacterium sp. s50. The sequence continues at coordinate 71,452 of NZ_JACSLP010000010.1, read as the reverse complement.
GAAGACGATATTTGCAGACGCCCTACGCGAGCGCCTCGGAGACGTAAACTACATCAATACCGATCCATATATCACGGACTCGATGTTACGGAAGAGCGCTATGCTCGATTACACGGTCGACGGGCAGGAGCATCATTATAAGATGACAGCTTGTCATCCGTCCGCGCACCATCTACCTTCACTAGAGCGTGATGTTCGTATGGTGCGTGAAGGGATCGGTTTTTTCACGATTGACGTTCCATACCTTGAACGAACGTGGATTGACCCGACAAAACGGATCACCATCATCGAAGGCATGAGCGTCGCGTTCCTCGCTGCAGATTCGTGGGATGTTTCGGCTTATCTATATACCGACAGTGATACTGAGTTTGCGCGACGTTCCGTTCGAGATATCCAGCAACGGGGAATGGATCTCACATATTTACAGGCTTCGCACGAAGAGCGTCGACTCCAATACGAGCTGTTCATGCATCCGCAGCGCGAAAAGTTCCAAACGATCGTCTCGACGAGTAACGATGTTTGGACAATTGAAAACCACCGCTCATGAAGAACGGTGGCTACGTAACGTCTCTTGAATGCCGAGGCCGAGCCGGTCTTGCTCGCGTTCGAGTTGGTCCCACGTGAGCGAGCGATGGCGCATCGTGACGTCATTGGCGATTGACTCGAGTGTACGTTGCTTCTCGATATTGTCGAGCCAGTAATAGACGTCGACCCCGTCCTCGTCGACCCGCCAGAACGATTTGACGACTTCGAACTCGTCGGCCCAGTCACCGACCGGTTTGAATCCATACTTCTCGACGAACGGATACGGTCGTTCTTCTCCGATCGGGTCGATAACGTTACGGACGAACATGAGCTCGAGCCCGGCGTGTTCAGTCGCCTCCAATAATCGTTTCAAGGCAGGGAGCGGTTCGACTTCGACTTTCTCGATGACATCGAACCAGACCCGTTTTCCATCGGTGTCCCAAACGGTCGCTTCGACGCTATATGGAGCTCCGGCGGTGGAGGGGGCATACATCGTCAAATCGAACGTGAACGGGATGTGTTCTTCAGCACCTGGTTCGAGCACGGCCGATAGGGCGATTGGAACTTCTTGCAAGTCGGCCTCCCGATTGAATTCATTGCCTTCGAGCGTGATATCTTTGAACGTCGTCATAAAATTGAGCGTCAACTCTTGCAGGCGCACGACATGCGAAGTGGTGTTCAACACCCGCAGCGTTCCATGGACGGTCTCGTTCGGAATGAACGGGACGGTGTGAAAATAGACGGATGCGTCCAGTTCGGAAAAGAACCATTTTTTAAAGCGATTACCCCATTTCGACATGACGGTCGCGCTCCTTTTCTCTTATAGATTGCACTCTTTTAAATGTTCCCGATTCCAATTCTGAAAAAACATGAAGAAAAAGGTTGCATTATATAACTACTTCACTTATTATAGAGGATGTCGAAACAATTCAAACCATCGCGGGGTGGAGCAGTCTGGTAGCTCGTCGGGCTCATAACCCGAAGGTCGTCGGTTCAAATCCGGCCCCCGCAACCAATTTTTATTTAATTTCATATGTCGTCGCGGGGTGGAGCAGTCTGGTAGCTCGTCGGGCTCATAACCCGAAGGTCGTTGGTTCAAATCCAGCCCCCGCAACCAATTTTTTAAATGAGATAGCGAAACGATGACGTTTCGTGTTTTTTTTTGCGTAAAATTGAGTGTACAATGAGTACGTATCGCTAGAATCGACTAAAGGAGAAACATCATGTATACATTGATTACCCATTCTGCGGCTGAGACGCAGGCAGTGGCAGAGAAGTTGGCCACACTTGTCAAAGCCGGGACGGTCATAACGTTGAACGGCGACCTCGGTGCCGGTAAGACGACGTTCACCCAGGGCTTTGGTAAAGGCCTCGGTGTGACGCGCAACGTCAACAGCCCGACGTTTACGATCATGAAGCAATATCAAGGGCGCTTGCCGCTCTACCATATGGACGTCTATCGTCTCGAAGATACGGGGGACGATATCGGCCTCGAAGAATACATCAACGGCGATGGTGTCGCCATCGTCGAATGGTCGAACTTGATCGAGTCATCACTTCCGACGGAACGGCTCGCCATCACAATCGAGCGAATCGGGGACGAGGAACGTCAACTGACGTTCGCGCCCGTCGGCGACGTCTATGATGCGCTGGTGAAGGAGGTGCTCGCATGAAGCAACTGATGATTGATACGGCGACGACACGTCTATCTGTTGCCCTCAGTGAACACGGACAGATTCAAGCCGAGGCGACGGTCATGGTCTCGAAAAACCATGCCGTCACGCTCATGCCGATGATTGAACAACTGATGAATGCGGTCAAATGGACACCGACCGAGCTCGAACGTATCGTCGTGACGACAGGTCCGGGATCTTATACGGGTATCCGCATCGGTGTCACGACCGCGAAGACGCTCGCCTACACGCTTCAACTCCCGCTCGTCGGGGTCTCGGCGCTCCGTCTCATGGCGGCGGCCCCGAATACGGAGCTCCCGGTCGTTGCGCTCATCGACGCCCGTCGTGGCAATGCGTATATCGGTCACTATCAGCAGAACGAGGCTGTGACGCCCGACCGTCACGCATCGGTCGCTGCTTGGCTTGAAGCCACTATCACAGGACCGTTCGTCGTCGTCGGTGATGTCGAGCCGTTCCGTGACGTACTCGCGTCTTACGACTATACCGAAGCACCGGCCGCGCATAGCTATGGCCGGGCAAGCGATCTCGTCGCGTTAGGTGACGTCACGAACGATGTTCATGCGTTTGAGCCTGAATATCTCCGTCTTGCTGAAGCGGAAGCGAAATGGCTCGAGGGACAAAACCATGGCTGACATTAAAATCCGGCGCATGAACTGGCTCGATGTCGAGGAAGTGACCAAAGTCGAAGAAGCGTCGTTCGCCATCCCATGGACGAAAGAAGCGTTCATGAACGAGATGCTCAAGAATGAGCAGGCCGTCTATTTCGTCGCCGTCCATGAACGCCGCGTCGTCGGATTCGTCGGTGTCTGGCAAATCGTGGACGAAGGACATATCACGAACATCGCCGTCTTGCCGGAATATCGTGGGCATGGTATCGGCAATCTGCTGTTGACGCAACTCGTTGAATTCGCCCGCTCGAAGTCACTGGCGGCGCTCACGCTCGAAGTGCGCGTCTCGAATATCGGTGCCCAAAAGCTGTATGAACAGTTCGGTTTTGAAAACGCCGGTCGCCGGAAACGGTACTATCAAGACAATAATGAAGACGCCTATATCTACTGGGCGAAGTTAGGAAGTGAATCAGAATGAACACATCGCTCATTCTCGCGATTGAGTCGAGCTGTGATGAGACGTCGGTCGCGCTCGTGCGTGACGGCAAGACGCTCTTATCGAACGTCGTCTCGTCGCAGATTGAAAGTCATAAACGGTTCGGTGGGGTCGTGCCCGAGGTCGCCTCGCGCCACCACGTCGAACGAATCACGTACGTCATCGATGACGCCCTCAGTGAAGCCGGCGTGACGATGCAAGACGTCGACGCCGTCGCGGTCACACAAGGACCTGGTCTCGTCGGGGCGCTGCTCGTCGGCATCAGTGCGGCCAAAGCGCTCGCGTTCGCCCATAGTAAACCGCTCATCGGCGTCCACCATATCGCCGGACATATTTACGCGAACGAACTCGTCGAGGAGATGGAGTTCCCACTCGTCTGTCTCGTCGTTTCAGGCGGACACACAGAGCTCGTCTATATGCCCGAGCACGGTGTGTTCGAAGTCATCGGTGAGACGCGTGACGATGCGGCCGGAGAAGCGTACGACAAAGTCGCACGAACGCTCAGCCTGCCTTACCCGGGCGGCCCGGCCATCGACCGTCTCGCGGCTAACGGGGAAGACACGTATAAGTTCCCACGGGTTCGGCTCGAGGCAGGAAGTTTTGACTTCAGCTTCAGCGGGCTCAAGTCGTCAGTCATCAACGCCGTCCATAACGCCGAACAGCGTGGGGAGACGGTCATCCCTGAAAACTTGGCGGCCAGTTTCCAAGCGAGCGTCGTCGAAGTGCTCGTCGAAAAAGCGATTCGTGCCGTAAAAGAAAAAGGAGCGAAACAATTGCTCGTCGCAGGTGGCGTCGCAGCTAACCGTGGACTCCGTACTGCGCTTCAAGAAGCGACGGACCGCGAAGGCATCCGCCTCGTCATCCCACCACTTGATCTATGCGGAGATAATGCCGGTATGATCGGGGTGGCGGCACATCACGCGTATGTGCGCGGAAAGCGCGATACACTGGCGATGAATGCGGTTCCTGGGTTATCCTTAGAAGAGAGCATGACAGTCTAGGGGGAAATAGAGACATGACGAAACGCATCATTATTGGAGGTCTGGTCGTACTGCTCGTCGTCGCGACGTTTTTGCAAGTACGGGAGATTATCCGCGCCTATAATATCGCCTATCAAGAAGAAATCGTGCCGGAAGCGACACGCGTCCGTTCACTCACAGGAGCGGAATCGCTCGAAGGCATCGGCCGGGTCACGGGTGAGAACACGCTCGTCGAGACGTTGTACGGCTATAAGAGCCTAGACGATCAAAATATCGAGAGCGTCATCGTCGTCGACCGCAACCTCGGCGTTCAGCCGAAAGCGAGCGACGCGTATTACGAGATTGCGCCGGGACGAGAAGCGACCGAAGAAGAAGCGGCGAAGTTCGAGGATATCGTCAACGAGTTTGACGAAGAGCAATTGTTCGCGCAAGTGATCTCGACGCATGAGGCGAAGTATGTGACGAACCGTGAGGAGACACTCACGTTCTATAAAGTGTTCGTCCGTGACGTCGATACGAACGAGTACGTGTTCTTTATCACGGAAGACGGCCTCAAGCTCGACTTCCATACACGCGGATTCCAGCCGCTACGTTATTTCTAACTGTTAAAAGGGAAGCCGGTCTCCACGTTGGAGACGGCTTCCCTTTTTTATACGTCCGGATGATGTTTGTTCTGTTTGTACCACATGTTCACCCGGCTCACGACGTAGACAATTAGTGCGAGCACCCACATGAGGAGCGTCGACTGATAGAAGTGTCCCCACACCGAGCCCGGGGCGTAAAAACTGTGCACGGTCACATCGACTGGCCAGACGACGAGGCGGATAAACAGGGTGCTCATAAGCAGGCCGCTCAACAAACTGATCACAATCCCGCTCCACGTCTGGATGATGAAGCCGATGACGACCGGCAAGAAATAAAACAGGAACGACGGAACGATCGTCGGTTCCCCGCGAATCAGCTCGGATACGAATTCCGTCCCCGTCGGCACGATATAGGCGAGACCGGTAAGAAAGGCGTGCATCCATTCGATTCGCATCGCACGGAATCGCATCATGAATGGAGCTCCTCCCATTCCGCGTACAGTGCCGTGATCGATTCTTTCGTCGCGTCGGACTCGGTCGACAGTTCCTGTGCCCGAGCGAAGTCGTTGAAGACGTCCGGTTCACACAACAGTTGCTCGATCTCCTCGAGGCGTGCCTCGTGTTGTTCGATCGTGAGCTCGATTTCCTCGATTCGTTGTTTCATCCGGCGTTCCTCGCGTTGCTGTTCCTTGTCGGCGCGCTGTTTCTTGACGATGACTTGTTTCGTCTCTTCGCGGGCGAGTCGGGCCAGCTCTTCGAGTTCTTCTTTCTTCTCGACGTAATACGAGTAATCGCCGAGGTACTCGTCGATCCCGTTCGGCGTGATCTCTAAGACGCGCGTCGCGAGCCGGTCGATGAAGTAACGGTCATGCGAGACGAATAGGATCGTGCCCGGATAGTCGACGAGGGCGTTCTCGAGAATCATCTTCGAGTCGAGGTCCAAGTGGTTCGTCGGTTCATCCAAGATGAGCAAGTTCGGTTGTTCGAGCTTCAGTTTCGCGAGCGTCAAACGGGCCCGCTCTCCACCCGACAGTTCATGGACGCGCTTCATGACGTCGTCGCCGCTGAACAGGAACTGGCCTAGCAGGCTCCGCACTTCTTGCTCGCGCATGAGCGGCCAGTCGTTCCAAATCTCATCGATGACGCGGTTGGCGTCCGACAAGTTCTGTTGCTCCTGGTCATAGTAGCCGATCTCGACGCCGGTGCCGTAGCGGATGTCCCCTTGAAGGGCCGGCTGTTGTTTCGTCAACACTTTCAAAAGCGTCGATTTGCCGACCCCGTTCGGGCCGACGAGGGCGACCGATTCGCCGCGCTGCAATTGGAAGCGGAGCTGCTGGGCAATCGGTTCCTCATAGCCGATGGCGAGGTCGCTCCCGCTCAACACGTCGTTCCCGCTTTGGCGCTTGATCGAGAACGAGAGGACGGCACTGCGCTCATCACCGTCCGGCGCTTCCATCCGGTCGACTTTCTCGAGACGCTTGCGGACACTCTGGGCCCGCTTCGTCGTCGTCGCCCGGGCGATGTTACGCTGGATGAAGTCCTGCATTTTGGCGATTTCTTCTTGTTGCGACTCGAACTGCTTCTTCTCTTGCTCGTAGATGGCGGCCTTCTGTTCGAGATACTTCGTATAGTTGCCGACGAAGCGACGGCTCCGGTGGCGTGACAGCTCATAGACGACCGAGACGACGCGGTCGAGGAAGTAGCGGTCGTGGGAGACGATGAGGACGGCGCCTTTATAGCCGCTCAAATACTTCTCGAGCCAGCCGAGCGTCTCAATATCCAAGTGGTTCGTCGGCTCATCCAGGATGAGCAGGTCCGGACTTTGGAGCAGCATTTTCGCGAGGGCGAGGCGCGTCCGTTGTCCGCCGGAGAGCGTGTCGATGCGGCGTTCGAAATCGTCCGGATAGAAACGCATCCCGTGAAGAACGGAGCGGATTGTTGCCTCGTATTGATAGCCGCCGCGGTCTTTGAACGTATGCTGTTCTTCATCGTAAGACGACAGCAGGCGCTCATAGGCGGCCGGGTCGTTCAAAATGCGCTCTGAACCCATGTCTTGCTCCATGCGGCGCAGCGTCTTTTCTTGTTCGATTAAATCAATGAAGACAGTAAGCATCTCATTCCAAATTGTCTCGTTGGATTCGAGTCCTGAATCTTGGGCCAGGTAGCCGATGGTGACGTCTTTTGGCTTCATGATGTCGCCCGAGTCGTAGTTGTATTCCCCGGCGATGACTTTGAGCAATGTCGACTTGCCGGCACCGTTACGGCCGACAAGCGCGACGCGTTCGCCTTCTTGAATTTCGAGTTTGACGTTCTCTAAAATCGGCTCGACGCCGAATGATTTCGATAAGTTATTGACTTGCAGTAGGATCAAGTGAAAAAACCCCTTTCTCTCTATTTAGTATACTTTATTTCTTCCCCTTTTCAGGTATATTCATTGAGTGGTCATGTGAATTCGTTTACAATCAAGGTGTATGAAATTAGATTCGTTTGAAACGCGTCGTAAAAAGGAGGCTCTTTCCGTTGAGTCAAAACGAACCAAAGATTCCGCAAGCGACAGCCAAACGGTTGCCACTATACTATCGGTTTATCCAAAGCCTACATTCATCAGGAAAACAGCGTGTCTCTTCTGCTGAACTGAGCGAGGCGGTCAAGGTCGATTCGGCCACGATCCGTCGCGATTTCTCGTACTTCGGTGCGCTCGGTAAAAAGGGATATGGCTATAACGTACAGTATCTGTTAGACTTTTTCCGTAAGACACTGAATCAGGACGAGATTACGAACGTCGCCTTAGTCGGGGTTGGTCATCTTGGGACAGCTTTCGTCAACTATAACTTCCTTAAAAACAATAACACACATATCGTCGTCGGGTTCGACGCAGACGAGACAAAAGTCGGCACGACGATGTCCGGTGTCCCGATTCATCACGTGGATGAGATGGAACAGATCATGAAACAAAACAAGATTGACGTCGCCATCTTAACGGTGCCGTCTACCTATGCGCAGCCTGTCGCGGATGACTTGGTCCGCTTCGGCATCAAAGGCATCTTGAACTTCACGCCGGCCCGTCTTACGGTGCCGGACACGGTCCGCGTCCATCACATCGACTTGTCGATCGAACTCCAGTCGCTCATTTACTTTATGCAACACTATCCATCTGCTGAGGGGGTCCATCAATAATGGAATTACTATCATCGTTGCTCGTCGTCGGTATTCCAGGAGGCGCAAGTATCTTCATTATCGCCATCGTCGCGCTCATCATCTTCGGGCCGAAGAAATTGCCTGAATTCGGACGCGCCGCTGGTCAAACGCTCCGTGAGTTCAAAAATGCCACGAACGGCATGATGAACGAACATGACGAGAAAGATAAGAAAGAACTTGAGAAGAAAGAGCAGTAATCATGAATCATCAACCTGATCAAGAGCGGGCGCTGTCCGATCACTTGACAGAGCTGCGGAGACGACTGATGCTGTCGGCATTTGTCGTCTTTGCCTTCTTTTTGATCGCTTTGCCGAGTGTCAAATACGTGCTCGCCTATCTGCAGGCGGACCTCGTCGAACGAGGGCTCGAACTGAACGCCTTTGGGGTCGCGGACCCGCTCATGATTTACTTGAACTTGGCGCTCGTCATCGGGCTCGTCGCATCCGGTCCGTTTCTACTGTATCAACTGTGGGCGTTCGTCGCACCTGGTCTGCATCCGAACGAGCGGAAAGCGACGCTCGCCTATATCCCGATCATCTTCATCTTGTTCCTGATCGGTCTCGCGTTCGCCTATTATTGGTTGTTCCCGCTCGTCCTCGATATCTCGACGGACCTCGGGCAAGACCTCGGGCTAACGCAAATCATCGGGGCGTCGAACTACTTCACGTTCTTGCTGCAACTGACCATCCCATTCGGACTGTTGTTCCAGTTGCCGGTCGTGACGATGTTCTTGACGCGCATCGGTGTCGTGACGCCGTACTTCTTATCAAAAATTCGGAAGTATGCGTACTTCGCCTTGTTCGTCATCGCCGCGTTCATCACGCCGCCGGATTTGACGTCGCATCTCATGGTGTCATTGCCGCTCTTCTTCTTGTATGAAATCAGCTTATCGATTTCACGCATCACGTACCGGGGCGTGCTCCGTCGTGAGAAAGAGGCGATGGTGAAAGAGCAGATGGATTTGATGAAACAAATGAATGAGAAGTGAGCATCGTTCCTTAACGGGACGGTGCTTTTTTGTTGTCACAGTGGGTGTTCAAACTTTCGACATATTTACGTGAAAAAGTGAGCAAAAGGATTGTCAAACCTTCTTGTGAAATAGTACACTAAGTTCAGAAAGCGAATGTGATATTTATCACAAACACTAACTTGCCTAACACTCAAAGGAGAGACAACCATATGAAAATCGCAGTCATCGGATGTACACACGCAGGAACAGCAGCCGTCAAAGGATTACTCGCCAAGCACGACAATCTCGATATCACGGTGTATGAGCGGAACGACAACGTCAGCTTCCTCTCGTGTGGGATCGCCCTTCACGTCGGTGGTGTCGTCAAACGTGCGGAAGAGCTTTTCTATGCGTCACCGACAGAGCTCGAAGAACTCGGCGCGACGATGCGCATGAAGCACGACGTATTGAACATCGACACGGAAGCGAAGACGGTCCATGCGAAAAACCTCGACACGGGAGAAGACGTCTATGACACGTTCGACCGTTTGATCGTCACGACTGGTTCATGGCCGATCGTCCCGACGCTTCCTGGCATCGAGATGACTGGGATTGAGCTCTGCAAAAACTATGGCCACGCCCAACGCATCATCGAGCGGGCAAAAGACGCGACGAACATCGCCGTCATCGGTGCCGGCTATATCGGCGTCGAGCTCGTCGAAGCGTTCGAAGTGTACGGCAAACACGTCACGTTCATCGATAGCGCCGACCGCATCTTGAACAAGTACCTCGACAAGTCGTTCACGGATCAACTTGAAGCGGACATGACGTCACGTGGCATCGACCTCGAGCTCGGCCAGACGGTCGAAGCGTTCCGCGGGACAGATGGAAACGTCACGCACGTCGTGACCGATAAAGGTGAGTTCGAGGCTGACCTCGTCATCCTCTGTGTCGGCTTCCGCCCGAACACGGGACTCCTTCAAGGCCAAGTCGACATGCTCGGCAACGGCGCCATCATCGTCGACGAGTATATGCGCACGAGCAACCCGGACGTCTTCGCCGCTGGTGACAGCTGTGCCGTCTATTACAACCCGGCGCGCACACACGCCTACATCCCGCTCGCGACGAATGCCGTCCGCATGGGAACGCTCGTCGCTGAGAACTTGATTGCACCGCGTGTCCGTTATCAAGGGACGCAAGGAACGTCAGGTCTCCGTCTCTACGATTGGAACATTGCTTCATCAGGTCTCACGGAAGAAGCGGCCGGCCTGTTCGGTCTTGACGTCGAGAGCGTCATGATTGAGGATGCGTACCGTCCGGAGTTCATGCCGACAGCGGAACCGGTTCAGTTCAAACTCGTCTATGAAGTCGGCACACACCGCGTCGTCGGAGGACAAGTCCTCTCGAAAGCGGACATGACGCAAGCGGTCAACACGTTGTCGCTCGCCATCCAAAACGAGATGACGGTTGAAGAGCTTGCCTATGTCGACTTCTTCTTCCAACCGCACTACAACAAGCCATGGCACTTCATCAACAGTGGGGCGCTCGCGGCGATGAAAGATAAAGTCAACGCATAAAAAAACTCGGGAGCCGCGGCTTCCGAGTTTTTTTATAGATAGCGTGGGGCGTCCTTCATCGAGTTGGCGAGAATCATGTAGATGAGGACGTTCCCCGGTACGATTAAAAAGAGCAGACGAACGCCGAGCGGGGATAATTCGAAGTATTCAGCGATGCCGCCGCAGACACCGAAGAGTGAGCGGTTCGTGGCGGATTTGCGAAGCGGACGTTGCATAAGCATGGCTCCTATCTCACATATGATATGAAAATTTTACCATATAAATTGGTGGCAAGCGTACAATGCACACAGGTTTTTCTTCGTCTGAAGCCGGGGAAGGGGTAAGAGAAAGGCTACGGCACGCAGACGAAGAACTGTGAAGGGGAGTCGGACTATATGAAGATTGGTATTTTAGGAGCAGGGAAAGTCGGACGGACGCTCGGGCGCAAGTTCGAGGACGTTGGCTATGAAGTGTTGTACGGGACGCGCTCGGAGCGCGAGGGGACGATGTCGCTCCAAGAAGTGGCGTCAAACGCACAGATTCTTTTATTGACGACGCCATTCGCGGCGGCAATCGATTTGATTCAATCGCTTCGGGACTTGGACGACAAAATTGTCATCGACGTGACGAATCCGATCGCCAAAGAGTTTGATTCGATTGAGCGGCCGGAAGGGAAATCGGGGGCCGAGCATCTGCAGGAACTTGCGCCGCACGTCCGCATCGTCAAGGCGTTCAACCAGACCGGTGTCGAGAACTTGGAGAACCCGAACATGTCGATGATGTTCATCGCTGGTGACGAGCAGGAGTCGGTCCGAGCCGTTCAAGACCTTGCCTCGAAGATTGGTTTCGACGCCCATACGCTGCGTCACTTGAAACTGGCGCGAGAACTCGAGTCGCTCGCGTGGTTATGGATTCATTACGCGACGAAAGAACGGAAGCACCGGAACTTTGCGTTTTACTTGAAAGAGAATAGTTTCTAACAGAAAAGACGGTCACGCGTTGGCGTGACCGTCTGGTCGTTAAAAGGCAGCTTGACGCTCAGAGCGTGTTTTCAACGACTCAATCGTCTCGCGTTCGATTGCTTCGACTTCGCGTTGTTGCCAGCCTGGCATGAGGAACGCGTCGACGAGCGCCCAAATACCAGTGATGATAGCACCGAAACCAATCGTCAAGACGACCATTAAGAGCATAGCGATGCCCGTCCCGGTCTTCTTGAAATAGAAGCGGTGTGCGCCTAACGCGCCGAGGAAGAACCAAAGCAAGTACGCGACGACGAGACTGCGTTTCTTTTTCTCGACTTCGCTGTTGACGAGGAGCATTTCCTCTGTCGATAAATCGGTACGTGAATAATTCATGATGTGATGTGCCTTCTTTCCAAAAATTGATATAATGAATGCAGTCTTTATTGTACCGGGAAACGGATGAATTCCCATGATTTTCTATTATTTATTTTTGGAAGCGAGGAACAACCGAATGGGTTTTGCGATTGTGACGTTCATCGTCGCGTTTATTCACGTTATCGCCGGAGCGGTCGTCTTACATAAGTATCCGCAATATAAATCGATCGCCATCAGTATGATCGTGCTCGGTTTCGTATATGGTCTGTTGACGGTGGGGTTCATCGTCCTATGAACAACTTCTTGAAACCTCGAGTGACCTATACAAATGAAGATGCATTGAAACTCGGGATGTTCATTATGCTCGGGCTCACCATCATGGATGTCTTAGGTGGTAACGTGCCAGATATGACGTTGGCGCTGGCTGCGACTCTGTTTTATGCTTGGCGCCGTGACATCGCGGCGACACTTGGTGAGGAAGCATCTCGTGCCATCGGACGCGAATCAAGTGAACTGACATTACGAGGTGTCGTCGTTGCCTTGATGATTGGACTCTTCGTCTCGTTCTTCATGGATACGTTGACCTACTCGCTCGAAGCACTCATGTATTATGGGTTGGCGTTCGTATTCGGATTAAAAGGGATGGGACTTTGGTTTTTCATGCCGGACACAACGGTCGAAACCGAACTGAATTAATATGAAGAACGATGTGGCACACGCCTCATCGTTTTTTCTTATGGTTGATGTCAGACGAAAACGTGAATAGGACAAAGAGTGCTGTTATTGTCTGCATTGGATCGGAAGGAGTTTTGTTATGTGTACAGCAATCACGTACGCTCCGCACGCCCACTACTTCGGCAGAAACTTAGACTTGAACGTGTCCTATCACGAACAAGTGACGATCACGCCCCGACACTATCCGTTCAACTTCAGACGGATGGGCGAGAATGCGAACCATTACGCGATGATCGGGATGGCGACCGTCGTGGAAGACTATCCACTCTATTACGAGGCGACGAACGAGAAAGGGCTCAGCATGGCGGGGTTGAACTTCCCGGGGAATGCCGTGTTCAAGCCAAAAGTCGACGGACGAGACAACGTCTCCCCGTTCGAGTTCATCCCGTGGATCCTCGGGCAGTGCGCGACAATCGAGGAAGTGAAAGAGCGACTGGCGACGATTCATCTGATCAATCTCAATTTCAGCGACGCGCTCCCGCTTCACCCGCTGCACTGGATGATCGCCGACAAGGATACCTCGATTGTTGTTGAGCCGATGGCGGACGGGTTGCGCGTGTACGACAATCCAGTCGGGGTCTTGACGAACAATCCGTCGTTCGAGTATCAGCTATTCAATCTGAACGATTATCGGCACATCTCGACGAAGCTGCCGGCCAATACGTTCGCACCGACATTGAACCTCGATGCCTATTGTCTCGGATTGGGCGGGCAGGGATTGCCGGGTGAGTTATCGTCGACATCGCGATTCGTCCGGGCAACGTTCGCCACATTCAACTCGGTCTGTGAACCGACCGAGGCGTCCGCGGTCGGACAATTTTTCAAACTGTTGGATACGGTGATGCAAACGCGGGGCTTGAACGAGGCGGAAGATGGGACGTACGAGTACACCATCTATTCCTCGTGCTGTAACGTCGACGATGGCATCTATTATTATCGGACGTATGACAATAACCAAATCACGGCCGTGTCGCTGTTCCATGAACCGTTAGACAGCGAGCGATTGATCACGTATCGACTACAAAATGAGCAACAGATTCATTACGAGAATTGAAAACAGCCCTCTTCGCGCGAAGGGGGCTGTGTTTTATAGCGTGTCGTTATAAAGCGGGGGCTCATCGTCCGTGCTGATGACTTTCAGGTGACGCTCGTCTTTCACATAGACGCTCTTATAGGCGACACGTTCACCTGCATAGAACAAGATGACGCGGTTGCCGTCGTTGTCCGTCTCGACTTTCGGTTCATACTGTGCGATTTCAATCGTCTCCTCGAGCACGCCATACTCTTCGTATGTAGACAAGTCGTCTTCGTTTGAGCAGGCGACGAGAAACAGGGAAGCGACCATCGCGAGAATTGCTTTCTTCATCATACCTCTCCTTATTTGATAGTTAACCTATCAAATATAACGCAGATTGATTTCTTTTTCAAAAAAGAGCCAGGATGAGTCAGAGCGGATGTTCATGCGCCGATGACTAAAACGACACGTCCTTCTTCTAACGCAAGTGACTTGATGTTGCCGACTTTCACTTTTTGGAGCGGGCCGATCGCACTCAAGTCGAGCGTCAGTGTTCGAGCATCGTAAGTGATATAAGGCGAGTGGTTTAAAAACTTGTCGTTGAAGATTTCTTTATCCGTCGGCTCGACCTTTACGACAGTGAACACAATTTTCCGCCCGTGAATCTCTTTTGGCACCAATGTCAGTTTCATCCGAACATCTTTCGAGAAGAAAGCGACCCCGACTTTCTTTGACCCTGCTAAAATCAATTGTCCGTTTGTGATCTCGACGGTCACATCCGACAGCTCGGGGATTTTTGGACTTATGAACGATTGAAGTTTGGACGCCTCGAGTGGGACTGTGACCGCTACTTTATTCATCATCTTCTTAAACATACAACCAGCTCCCTTTACCATTTTTATACTACTATAAATGATTAATACCTTTATTTTACAATCTTGAATCCTTGGTTTGGGAGAAAGTGATCCATAAGAAAAGACCAAGCTGCGCGCTTGGTCTTTTCGTTATGCCGATTTATCGGTCTTTTCTTTTTTCGCTTTTCGGGCGAGCGTCAAAATCTGATACACCTTGAAGAAGTCATACGCGGCTACGGCGATGATGAAGTACGTCCAGAAGCTGAAGCCGTACTCTTGTACCGAGTAGTAGGCGAGGACGGTGAACAGAATCCCGAAAGAGAGACTGAACAAAAACATAACTTTTAAGTGTCGCGGCATCAATGCCACCTCATTTCTACATTAAGAATAATACGACCATGACGAGCGCGTTGTTAAACGCGTGAATCGCGATCGGCACAATCAAGCGACGCGTCTTGGCATACGCGACCGTGAAGGCGAAGCTCATCGCGACATAGACAAGAATCTTGTTGTCACCATGGATGAGCGCGAACAAGAGCGAGCTAACCGCGAAGGCGATCCAGAACCCGAAGCGGGCGCTCAAGTTACCAAACAAGATGTGGCGGAACAGAATCTCTTCCATGATTGGGCCTAGCAAGACGACTGAGAGCGTCATAACCGGGACGAGACGGACGATATCCGCGATTTCCTCGGTGTTCTGTGACCCCATGACATCACCCGAGATCCACGTCTCAATCAAGTTGGCGACGATGACGAGCCCGTATTGCATGAGAATCCCGAGCCCGATCCATTTGACCGTGTCGTTCAGATTTGATTGGATGCCTTGCTGTTTATACAGCTTCAAGTCGGGCCAGAGCAAGAAAATCGAGATGATGATCGTCAAGCTGAACCCGATGGCGAACCAAAGTCCAGTTGCCGTCGGCGTGATCCATTCCGGACGCACTTCGCTGATCAATACCGGAAAGAATTGAACAAACGCGTATAGCAGAATCGGGATGATATGCCGAATCCGAATGTTAGGCGCCATCGAAAAACGGGTATTTATCGATTGGTTTGAGTTTAGTGTAGCCAATTCAACACGTCCTTATTCCTAAGAGTCAACGTTCCTTTTAACTATTGTAACAAATAAGGTCTCTTGACCGCGAGTGGGAGCATTTTTTCGATGTTCCCGCTTGCATTTTCAGGCGTCTCATACTACACTAATCAATGTTAGCACTCCTTTTTGATGAGTGCTAAAACTTACGATTCAACGATACATCATTCATATTCGGAGGAGGTTTTTTCTATGTTAAAACCACTAGGCGATCGCGTCATCATCGAAGTCGTGGAGAAAGAAGAAAAGACGATCGGAGGCATCGTGCTTCCTGACACGGCGAAAGAAAAGCCGCAACAAGGACGCGTCCTTGCAGTCGGTACAGGCCGCGTCACGGACCAAGGTGAGCGAATCGCGCTCGACGTCAAAGAAAATGATTTGGTCATCTACTCGAAGTACGCGGGTACCGAAGTGAAGCATGAAGGCAAAGAATACTTAATCGTTCGAGAGAGCGACATTCTCGCAATCGTAGGCTAAGACTCACCATTTTTCAAAAACTTTTTAGGGGGAAATGAACAATGGCAAAAGAAATTAAATTCTCAGAAGACGCACGTCACGCGATGCTTCGCGGTGTCGACGCACTCGCTGACGCGGTAAAAGTCACAATCGGACCGAAAGGACGCAACGTCGTCCTCGAGAAGAAGTTCGGCTCACCGCTCATCACGAATGACGGCGTGACCATCGCGAAAGAAATCGAACTCGAAGACCACTTCGAAAACATGGGCGCGAAGCTCGTTGCCGAAGTCGCCTCGAAGACGAACGAAGTCGCAGGGGACGGTACGACTACGGCGACAGTCCTCGCTCAAGCGATGATTCGTGAAGGTCTCAAAAACGTGACAGCAGGCGCGAACCCGATGATCCTTCGTAAAGGGATCGACAAAGCGGTTCGTCGTTCACTCGAAGAGCTCAAGCTCATCTCGAAACCGATCGAGTCGAAAGAAGCGATCGCCCAAGTCGCGGCCATCTCGGCAGCAGACGAAGAAGTCGGCGAGTTGATCGCTGAAGCGATGGAACGCGTCGGTAACGACGGCGTCATCACGATCGAAGAGTCACGCGGCTTCACGACTGAACTCGACGTCGTCGAAGGGATGCAGTTCGACCGTGGTTACTTGTCACCATACATGATCTCAGACTCAGACAAGATGGAAGCGGTGCTCGACAACCCGTTCATCTTGATCACCGATAAGAAAATCTCGAACATCCAAGAAATCATCCCAGTGCTCGAGCAAGTCGTGCAACAAGGGAAACCGATCCTCATCGTTGCGGAAGACATCGAAGGCGATGCGCTCGCGACACTCGTCTTGAACAAACTCCGTGGTACGTTCAACGCGGTCGCGGTCAAGGCACCAGGCTTCGGCGATCGTCGTAAAGCGATGCTCGAAGACCTCGCAACGCTCACAGGCGGCCAAGTCATCACAGAAGACCTCGGCCTCGAGCTCAAGTCGGCAACGCTTCAACAGCTCGGACGCGCATCGAAAGTCGTCGTCACGAAAGACACGACAACGATCGTCGAAGGTGCTGGAGACGAAGCGACAATCAAAGCACGCGTTCAAACGATTCGCAACCAAATCGAAGAGACATCGTCTGACTTCGACCGTGAGAAACTCCAAGAGCGTCTCGCGAAACTCGCAGGCGGCGTAGCCGTCGTCAAAGTTGGCGCAGCGACAGAGACAGAGCTTAAAGAACGTAAGCTCCGCATCGAAGACGCGCTCAACGCGACACGCGCAGCCGTCGAAGAAGGCATCGTCGCAGGTGGGGGTACAGCCTTCATCAACGTCATCCCAGCCGTTCGTGCGTTGCTTGCAGAAGTGACAGCGGATGAAGCGACAGGTGTCAAACTCGTCCTCCGTGCCCTCGAAGCACCGGTCCGTCAAATCGCGGAAAACGCGGGTGAAGAAGGTTCGGTCATCGTCGAGAAACTCAAGAACGAATCGGTCGGCATTGGTTACAACGCCGCAACTGGCGAGTACGTCGACATGATCGCTCACGGAATCGTCGATCCGGCGAAAGTGACGCGCTCAGCGCTTCAAAACGCAGCATCCGTATCAGCCATGTTCCTCACGACAGAAGCGGTCATCGCAGACAAGCCAGAACCAGCAGGCGCTGGCGGCGGCATGCCTGACATGGGCGGCATGGGTGGAATGGGCGGTATGATGTAAGTCATACGCTCTAATGGAAACCATTCATCAGCGAAAAGCTGATGGGTGGTTTTTTGTCTTTAACATAAAAATTCTAACCTTAACATAATTCATGTTACAGTCATAAAATTCTTGTTCGGCTTAGTGGGACCCATCAAGCCCCACTAAGCTGAATAAAAGAGCCGTTAAGTTCCCATCAAGTCCCGCTAAGCTGAACAAAGGAGCCGCCAAGCTCCCATCAAGTCCCGCTGAGCTGAACAAAGGGGCCACCAAGCTCCCATCAAGTCCCGCTGAGCTGAACAAAGGAGCCACTAAGCTCCCATTAAGCCCCACTAAGATGAACAAAGCACCCATCAAGTTCCCTTAAAGCCTCACCAAGCTATCATTTACTTACTCACCCAATTAAGTTAAATGACAATCGGTTTATGTTAGAGGAAATAAGAAGATTTTAAACTTTTGCGAACTCAATGGTAAAATAATTGAAGGTATAATAGTCTTGCGTCGATGGTTATGATTCGTGAAAAATAACACAGAAATAGGTAAGGGGAGCGGAAGATGAGGAAAGAGCTAATAGATGAAATTAGTATGGGCAATGAAAGTATTACTATTGAATTCAAAGAGGCGCATAACAAACTTCCAAAAAGTCTATATGATACAGTTTGCTCTTTTTCTAATCGACAAGGGGGAAATATTTATTTAGGAGTATCTGATGAGGGTGATATCACTGGCGTTGACCCCAAAGCAGTTGCACAAATGAAAAAAGATTTTGTAACAACCACTCAGTCAGCTCAAAAGATAGAACCGCCTCTCTACCTTGATATACAAGAGTATCAAATCGAGGATAAAATGATTTTACATATTTTTGTACCGAGTAGTTCTCAAGTTCATCGATTGAATCGTACGAAAATTTACGACCGGAATGAAGACGCTGATATCGACATTACACATAATACGACTCAAGTACAACAAATGTATAATCGAAAACAAGCTGACTATACCGAGAGAAAAATCTTTTCTCATGTGAGCATGGAAGACTTAAGAATAGATTTGATTGAGCAACTGAGGAAAACGGCATTAGCACAAGAAGATTATAGAGCCTGGACAACGTTTGATCACCTTGAAATCCTTAAATCTTTAGGTATGTATAGTAAAGACTATACATTTTGATAAAACAGAATTAATGTTGGGATAGCCTAAAAATTCAGTTCAATGCTGAATTTTTAGGTTTTTTTATTTGTCATTCATAGACCGACTACAAAATTGTTTATCACCTTCCAAAAATAGGAATTGTCTATTTCCGCTCTCACGGATCTGTATTATGCTTAATCATGGAGAACACAGAGAGGGGCAACCGTATGCAACCAGGGCTGCAAAAGAAAATCAAAGAAGCGACGTATTTGACGGCGGAGAAGGCATGGAGCTATCGTCCGATTTTACGTTATTTCTACATCCAGCATGAACGAATGCGTGAATTTTTATATCCGGAAGAGATTTATGAGTACTTGAAGCAATACATAGAATTTCAAGAATACACGATGGACGGATTGCATCAGGATTTAGAGTCGCTCGTCAAATGGGGCAACTTGATTGCCAGTCAAGAACACCGAAAGGCGAAGACGATTGAAGAAT
Source organism: Exiguobacterium sp. s50 (assembly GCF_018618175.1). Lineage (NCBI taxonomy): Bacteria > Bacillati > Bacillota > Bacilli > Caryophanales > Exiguobacterium > Exiguobacterium sp. s50. Next base: position 52,061 of record NZ_JACSLP010000010.1, on the reverse strand, counting down.
ACAAAAAGAAAAGTTTCCGCTACCAATGTACGCCGTACACGGTCGAATTTGAGCGGATGATGATTCAACTCGAGCAGCTCGGTGACAGTTTCGGCGGCTCACTCGAGAAGACACAGTTCGAGCGGCTCTATCACGTCCTTGACGCGATCGCTCAGGCAGACGGAAAGCCCGACGCCGAATGTGCACAGCTTTGGGAAGATGCCATGCTCTATTTCCGTCAAATCACGCAGAACACGTCGGACTATATCGCCTATATCCATAGTGAAAAAGTCGTCGACAAGATGAAGACGGAAGCGTTCCTCGTCTATAAGGACCGCTTCACGACGTATTTGCGCGACTTCATCATCGCGTTACAGCGGACGGCGATGCAGATTCAGGACTTGCTGACGTCGCTCACGACGAAGCGGCTCGAACCGTTCTTTCAACAAGTTGTCCGGCATCAGCATCAGGCGTTCCGATTCGAAGAAGACGACATGGACCCGATGATCGACTTAGTCGAAAAGTGGCGTAACTTGAGAGCGTGGTTTCTCGGGACGACGCACGGCGAGAGCGAGTTTGAACGTCTGCAAGAACGGACGAACGAGGCTATCCGCCGCATCACCCGCATCGTTCAACGCATGAGCGAACGGCATCAACAATTTCGGAGCCGGCGCCGTGATTACGAGCATTTGGCAAAGTGGTTCGATGGGATGGAGACGATCGAAACGGCCCATGAACTGTCATCGGTCGTGTTCGGCGTGTTCCATACGCGTCACCTTTACGGGGACCATGTTCCGACCGACGACATGTACGTCGACGTGTGGGACGAGGCACCAATCGAACACGAGACGAAACCACGAACTACGAAATTTAAAGAATCGACGAAAGCCGGGGCCATCATTGACCGATCTGATAAGATTGCGGAGATGCGCCGACTTCATTTAAAGCAACTCGAAGAAGAGAAAGAAGCCATCGAACGATACATCGAAGCGGGCGTCATCTCGATCAAGGTGCTCCCAGTCATCGAACCGCATGTGCGAAAGCTGTTACTGTCGTGGCTCGGTAAAGCGATGGTACGGGAAGATCGGGTCATCAAAACGGAGTACGGCCGCCGCGTGCGGGTGACGCTCGAGGAAGAGCGTGTCATCTTGCGTGCGACCGACGGGACACTTGAGATGCCGAACGTGGAATATTACTTCATCGATGAGGAAGTGACGTCATGAGTGAGGAAACAAAAATAGATGAACGGATGGTTGAGGCGCTCGGAATCCTCTTCGAACAGTTTTGGGTATTACGAGCGGAGCAACCGCCCATCTACCAAAAAATCCGAGAACGTGAACATCAACTGAAACGTTACGTGACCGAGAAATTCGGCTTTGATTTGATCGTCCATCAACATTTCATCAAACTTGAGAAGCTCCCGGTCGACCCAAAGCCATGGATGGGCATCCAAGCGTTCACCGAACCGATGGACTACGCAATTTTCTGTTGCGCGCTCGCATTTACAGAAAGCAAGTCGGTCGATGAGCAGTTCTTGCTGTCCCATATCACGGAAGACATTCAAGAGATGTACCCTGGAGACTTGCCGCTCGATTGGACGAACTACCGTCATCGCAAATCGCTCGTCCGCGCGCTCAAACAACTTGATGAGCTGAAGTTGATTCGTGCGGTCGACGGGGACGTCGACTCGTTCGCGATGAGCGAGACGGAAGAAGTGTTGTACGAAGTGAGCGTCCATGCCCGCTATTTCATGCGGTCTTACCCAGAGGACTTATTCAATTACGAGACGATTCAAGATATCTTGACGAGCGAGTGGAGCCGTCAAAAAGAAGATGAGCGGCGGAAACGCGTATACCGCAAGCTCATGTTCTCGCCAATCGTGTATCGGGAGTCAAAAGACGATCCAGACTTCGCCTATATCCGTAACTTCAGGAACCGGCTCGGGGATGAGTTCGAGAAGTTCACGCCGTTCCGGTTAGAAGTGTTCAAAAATGCGGCCATGCTCGTCCTTCCTGACCAAAAACAGCGCTACACATTGTTCCCGAATCAAAAAGGAATCACGGGCATCGCTTTGCATGTGGCAAGTCATCTTAGGAAACTTGAACTGCCGGTCAACGAGATGGGCGAGATCCGGGTCACGTTGCTCGAATTTGAGCGGATGGTCGAGACGGTTCAGCTTGAGTGGGGACCGGGTTGGGCAAAACAATATCGTGAAGACACACCGAAAAAAGTGGCGGCAGAACTCGTTTCGCTCCTCCTTGAATGGGAGTTCGGATATGTGGAGACCGATTCAGGAATCCTTGTCATCCAGTCCGGGTTCGGTCGCACCGTTGGATATTACCCAGAAAAATTTATAGAGGAGCTGACGAAATGAGGGCGCAAAATCGCTGGAAAATGAACCGAGCAGGCTTGCTTAATTTTTGGTATTACACAGAAGAAACGTTCGATTTCTCGGACGGGAAGCTGTTGCTTCGAGGGAGTAACGGATCAGGTAAATCCGTGACGATGCAGAGCTTCCTGCCCGTGTTACTTGACGGGAAGAAGTCACCGGACCGGCTCGACCCGTTCGGTTCGAGAGCGCGCAAGATGGAAGACTATTTACTCGGCGAGAAAGAAATCGTCGACCGGGAAGAGCGGACAGGCTATTTGTTCATCGAATACAAGAAGGCCGAGACGAATCAATATGTGACGACCGGGATCGGGCTTCAAGCGAAGCGTGGGAAGCCCCTCAAATTCTGGGGATTCGTCATCACGGACAATCGTCGCATTAACATCGACATCGAGTTGTATAAACTCGACCGCCAAGGGACACAGACGAGTAAAATCCCGTACTCACGGGTCGAGCTCGAACGGGTCATCGGGGATGGGGGAAAAGTCGTTACGACACAAGGCGAGTATATGCAGCTCGTCAACAAACACGTCTTCGGCTTCGAGTCAATCGATGCCTATGAAGAGTTGATCAAGTTGCTCATCCAGTTGCGGAGCCCGAAACTGTCGAAAGACTTCAGGCCGACCGTCATCTACGAGATTCTCGAGGCAGCGTTGCCACCGTTGTCAGATGATGACTTACGCCACTTGTCCGACACGATTGAACAGATGGATCAAACGAAGCAACAACTCGAGCAGCTCGAGCGTGAGCTCATCGCGTTGCAGAAATTGAGCCGTACGTACGATGCGTACAATGAGCGTCATGTGGCCGACCTCGCCGTCGAGTACCGGATGGCGACCGAACGAGAGACAACGGAAGCGCAAGAGCTTGAAAATTTACGTGAACTCCAGACGTCAAGGGCGCATGAGGTCGAGACGCTGAAGCAATTGATTCAACAGCTCGACCAAGACAAAGCGACGGCAGAGCGTCAAAGGCAACGTTTGGCGTCCCATAAAGTTTGGAACTTAGAAGACGAGTTGAAGAAAGAGGTAGATGCGTTACAGCACATCACGGCTGATTATCGACGGCAGGACGAGCGACGCGCGAAGACCGCTCAAAAAATCTATGACGCGAAACAGCGGCAAGACGAAGAACAGGTAGTCCATCGCACGACACTCCAAACGATCGATGACCTGATTGATGATATGGCGTACGACGCAGAACAGGCGGCGTTCGACCGTCATGAGTTGAACGTCGCCGATTATCGTCGCCTGAATCGAGACTTTGATTTCCTGACGTGGAAACGCGAAGTAGGGGAACATATGGAACGGCTCGGCAAAGTGGCGGAAGGGATGCGCGCGCTCGAAGAGACGAAACGGAAACTTCAAACGGAAAACAAGCAACTCGCCGACGAGCAACAAGCGCGTGATCAGAAAAAGCACGAGCAGAGCGATTGGCAAAAGACGTTCGACCAAGACTTGGAGCGTCATCTCGCAGACGTATATCGGTGGACCGAGGAGCATCCTGAGTTTGGTGTCGAAGGGGAGACGATGGGTCACATCGAGCGCACACTTCGAAACGACTATGACCCGTCAACGTATGAGGATGTGTTGCGTCTCGTTCGACCAAACGTGGTCGGTTACCAGAACCGGCTACGTGAAAAAGCGGCCTCGAAGAAAGCGGCCGAACGCGTGATTGATACGAACATTCAAAACATAGAGTCCTCACTTGCCGAGTGGAAAAAGAAGACCGATCCCGAACCGGACATCGACCCGATGACGAGAGCGTCCCGGGAACAGATGCGGGCCGACGGCGTCGTGTTCGCTCCGTTATATGCACTCGTCGAGTTCGTGGACGGAGTGGAGGAAGACGTTCAAAAACGGATTGAAGCCGCGCTCATGGACAGCGGGATGTTAGACGCTCTCGTCACCGAGGCGGACGTCACATACGACCGGGTCTTGTTGCCGGCGCCACAGATGATGGCGCATACGTTGGCCGATTATTTGAAGCCGAGCCCAGTAGATACGGGAATTGCTTCGGACCGAATCGACGACGTGCTCCGCAGTATCCTCATCGGTGATGGCGAGACGTCCATCGGAGAAGACGGGACGTATCGGCTCGGTCAATTAAACGGACATGCGGTACCGGTCGAACACGTCCGTTTCCTTGGGCGAACTGCCCGTCAACGATATCGGGAAGCAAAGATTGAACAGTTACAGCACGAAATCGAACAACTTCAACTCGAGCGCGTGACGCTACGTGGTGAGCAGGCGGAGTTGGGTCAACACATCCAATCGGCTGAAGCGGCGTGGGAGGCATTCCCGTCTGACCGGGATTTGCGGATGAGTCATCAAGAAATCCAAAAGATCAGATTTGAGATCGAGAGTTTGGAGCGACGTTGCCGTCAAATCGAAGACATGTTGAAACAGACGAGTGAGCGGTTCAACGTGTTGAAGCGTGAGGTATATACACTGGCTGAGCCGTTCGAACTAGAAAAGACGCAAGCCGCGTTTGAACAAGCGAAGCGGGCGGTGGTGAGCTATAAAGATTTACTACTCGACACACATCGGGAGCACGACAACGCGGTCGCCTCGAACAAACGGCTCGCCACGATGGAGGCGGCCCTTGCGGAAGCGGAAGAAGACATTCTCGAACTCATGGGTGAATTGAATGAGCTCGAGGACAAAATGGTCCGGGTTCAAAAAAATATTGCGCAAATCGAGGACCAACTGGCGAGAGAGGGCGCTGACGACATCCGTCAACAAATCCAAAACGTCCAAGCTGAATTGGCAAGAATTGAACATGAACGGAGCCAATCGTTACAGCTTGTCGCGACGCGCCAGGCGCAACTTGATGCGGACGCGAACAAGTTGCACGAGAAGCAACATAGCCACACGTTGTCAAAACAGATGCGAGTAGCATGGGAGACGGCCTTGAAAACGGAGTGGAAACGAGGAATCGTCTCACTCGACGTAGACGGGGGTGATCCCGAAACATTGTCCCGAACGGTTGAAGCGATGTACGGGAAACGACTCACGAACAGCGCCTCAAAAGCCGACGAACATCTATCGAAAGCGTTCATCGACCAGCAAAATGATTTGATGGAATACCGGATGCGTAACTTCACCGAAGAAGTGCCGCTTGAAGCGTGGATGCGAGACGTCGATGACCGGTTCAGACGAGAAGTCGAGATGTGGCAACAGAAGACGACACGCCGCATCATCTCGCTCGACTTGCGGGGCCAACAGGCGAGCCCGCAAGCGGTCAAGCGAACGGTCGAGGAAGAGTTCGCCCGGCAAGAGAGCGTCTTGAACGAGAGTGATAAGGAACTATATGAAGAAATCCTCTTCAAATCGGTCGGGACGAAACTCCGCTCGCGAATCCGCCGGGCCGAAGAATGGACGGGGGAAATGAACGCGTTGATGGAGAGCCGGAACACGTCGTCTGGGCTTACGTTTTCAATCAAATGGCGGCCACGTACAGCGGAGAGCGAGGAAGAGCTCGATACGAAAGACTTGGTCCATATCTTGAAACAAGATGCGAAGCTGTTGAAGGACGAGGATTTCGAACGGATCACGGCCCACTTCCGGTCGAAACTGAGTAAGGCGAAGCGGATGATTAAAGAAGACGGAGACGGACAGACGCTCCTGCAAGTGCTCCGTGAAGTGCTCGATTACCGGAAGTGGTTCTCATTCGTCTTGTACTTCGATCGAACGAATGAACCGAAGCGCGAGCTGACGAACAATAAATTCGATAAGTTCAGCGGCGGGGAGAAAGCGATGGCGATGTACATCCCTCTCTTCACAGCGTGTTATTCCCGATATAAAGAAGCGGCCGATACTGCGCCGTATATCATCTCGCTCGACGAGGCGTTCGCAGGAGTCGACGAGAACAACATCCGTGAGATGTTCGAGATTGTCGAGCAACTCGGCTTCGACTATATCATGAACTCGCAAATTCTGTGGGGCGATTACGATACGATTTCGTCGCTGTCGATTTGTGAGCTGTTGCGTCCGAAAAACGCCGACTACGTCACCGTCCTCCATTACGTGTGGGACGGCGAGAAACGGCATGCGAAAGAAGAGACGTTGTTATGAAGTCGTTAGTCGACGAAGCCGTACACTACTTCAAAGCATCGACAGGCTTCTCGCGTCTGTTTGAACAGTTCCGGAAGAAGTATGCCTCGCTCGGAAAAGTTGGTGGATCGGTTTCGATTCAATCATTTAAACATGATGAACTTGAAGCGATTGCCCGCTTCTTCGGAGAAGACGTCGCAACGATCCGGTTGAAGAAGACGGTGACACTTCGAGCGTTCGAGAAGAAACTTCAGACGACCAAGTTTGAAGGCGTGACGTTGCTCGAGTTGCTCGAGGCGTATTTCGGAGAAGCGCTTGTGACGAAACAAGAAGCGCTTGCCCAAATGGAAGGACAGCGAGCGGAGCGTTTTCGTGAGCTCAAGCTGACGTATCCGACCCTCACGTTTTGGTTCACTTATTTAGAGGGGCGTACGGCAGACACGCACTGGATCAATCGGATGGTTGAGACGGATAAATTTGACGTGTCTTGCGAGCAACTGTCGCAAGCGATGGAACGGTTGCCACTTGATTATGAGCGGCTGCCAGTGTTCGGGCAACGTATCCTCGGCAATCCACATGCGTTCGACCGTACAACAGATCTCGGGAAGCTCCTCATCCATGCGTTGCATATTAAACGGGGACAGATTGGAGCACCACCGAGCGATACGGAACGGGTAAACGACTTGTTGTTGGAATTTAAGTTGTTACGGGACGACATTACTAATTTTGTGACATGTGCGAATGTGACGGCGGAGCGTGAGGGGACGGAGCATGCAATGTGGCATGGAGCGGCAGCAATGCATAGCGTCTTGAACGTGCCGATGCGTGAGCTGTTGAACGTAGACCGGGTGAGACCAAGCCGAGGACATACCGTATGGATCGTCGAGAACTCCGGTGTGTTCTCAAGCTTACTCGATGACGTGCCAGATGCACCGCTCGTCTGTACACACGGTCAGTTCAAACTTGCGGCCTATCGGTTACTTGATATGCTCGTCGCATCGGGTTGTCAATTGAAATACGCCGGTGATTTCGATCCGGAAGGACTGCAGATGGCGGCACGGTTAAAAGAACGATACGGCGACAAGCTCGATTATTGGTGCATGGACTTGGAGAGTTACGTGGCGTCCGAGTCGAACGTCGAGTTGGCTGAGGAACGATTGGTGAAGCTAGATCGGGTGACGGATGTTGAGTTACAAGACGTGGTGGAAGAGATGAAGCGGCGAGGGAGAGCGGGGTATCAGGAGGCGTTAATAGGAAATATGGTATCCACACTATACATGAAAAAGGAGTAAACTATGATTATTTACAACGAACCTAAAAATATTTTTGTTGAACATATTTTAGAAAAAGAAATTAGTTACGTCCTTAGTAAGAACATTGAAGAAAAGATGAATCGACGCGTTAGTGCTTCCGAAATGACCTCATGGGAAAATTCACTTTCAGAAATGATGCGAGTCATTCGAGGAGAATCGATACCTGATGATGTAAATATTCTACTTGAGTTTAATTTGCCATCAACTCAAAAGCGAATTGACTTCATTATTGCGGGGAAAGACGAAGATGGTCAAAAAAATGCAATTATTGTAGAACTAAAGCAATGGACGAAGGCGGAACTTGCTGACGGAGACGGTATTGTCCAAACCGCATTTCGCGGAAGAACCCAATCGACAGTCCACCCTTCGTATCAAGCTTTATCGTATCGACGGTACTTAGAAAATTATCTCGAATCGGTAGATCCGACCGAGTCTGATATAACGCTTGATTCATGTGCTTATTTACATAATTATATTCGGTCAAGAAAAAATGAAGCTGAACCTTTATTGAATGATAGATACAGTCACTACTATAAGGAAGCACCGATTTATTTCAAAATGGATGATTTGCGCTTAGCTGATTACGTCACAAAGCGGGTTGGGGCCGGTAAAGGCGCAGAAATTGCCAGAGAAATTGAAACCGGGAAACTGAGACCTTCCAAAAAATTAGTAGAAACGTTAAATCTGATGTTTGAAGGGAACGAAGAGTTCATATTACTAGATGAACAAAAAGTAGCCTATGAACAAATTTTAACGATCTATACTGAGCACGTTTTACATACGGACGAGAAGCACGTTGTATTAATTAAAGGGGGACCGGGAACCGGTAAATCCGTAATCGGTTTAAATGCTCTAAAGGCACTAGTGAATGAACAGGCATTAGTCGAGTATATTACGCCGAATGCAGCTTTCCGAGAAGTCTTGAGAAAAAAACTTGTAAGACAAAAGAGTATGATTGAAATTCGAGATATGTTCAAAGGTTCTGGTTCTTACGTGGATACTCAAGCGAATAAAATTGACGTATTAGTTTGTGATGAGGCACACCGTTTGAAAAATCATGGACATATGCAACGGAAAATTGCAGGAGAGAATCAAGCGACTCAAATTATTCGGAGTGCGAAAATGAGTGTCTTCTTCATTGACGATGAGCAAATGATTTCAAAGAAAGACGTTGGATCATATACGTTAATCAAAGAAGAAGCTAAGAGACAAGACGCTATTATTCATGAATTAACACTAGATTCTCAATTTCGATGTGGCGGGTCAGGTAACTACATCCAATGGTTAAGCGAACTTTTTAATAATGAAGCAACGACTGAATTAGATGGATCATATGATATTCGAGTGTTGGATTCGCCACAACAATTGATGGATGAGGTTGTATCAAAACGTGATGGTCGTGTGACTGCAGGCTATGCATGGAGTTGGACGAAAGAACGAATAGATGGACAACTTGTTCCAGATGTTCAGATTCCTGAACATGATTTTGCAATGGCATGGAATGATGCAAAACGTCTGGACTGGGCCATTCATCCAGATGGAAGAGAACAAATTGGATGCATCCATACAGTACAAGGATTAGAAATGACATACGCAGGTGTGATTATCGGACCGGATTTAGGATATGATCCACAATCAAGACAATTGATTGTGCGACGGGAAGAATTCAAAGATAGCGGGGCAAGACCTGCAAAACCGAAGAAGAATGAAGTGGACGCTCTTGAAAAACTCGTGAAAAATACGTATCGAACATTAATGACTCGTGGGATGAAGGGCTGTTACGTGTATTGTTGCGATCCTGAATTGCAAAAGTATATGAAGCAGCGAATAGATTCTACTAGCCATGAATACAAAAGTGTAACTAGAGGAATCTGACTCTAGTTACACTTTCGTTTTGGTTATGAATTTACATTGATCAATTAAGTAAACGTAAACGGGTCGTGTTAATGCCTTAAACATTTTTTCGTTAATGTTAGCGTCTTTAGAAAGCGACGGTTTGTCAAATTAAGCGCAACACTTCCTCCGCGAAGGCCTCGTGTGCGGTCTTTCAGCCGAGACATTTCCTCGGCCGCCCGTTGATCTTGGCGAGCGCGTCCGCGATCTCTCCTTGGCCGACCGTCGCGAAGTCCGATCCTTTCGGGAAGAACTCGCGCAGGAGGCCGTTGGCGTTCTCGTGGCAGCTGAACTCTTTGCCCCGGTCCGTCGTCGCCGTCCTGAACGTGCCCTCCGGGAAGGCGGCGTGGACCGTGTGGATCGCCCCCTCCATCGAGGCCGCGCTACGGTCCGCGATCGGCAGGGCGAGGTAGAACCGGCTCTTGCGCTCGACGAACGTCGCGACGCAGGCCTTCGACTTCCCTCGTCCGGAGACGACGGTGTCGAGCTCCCAGTGCCCGAACGTTTGGCGCCCCCTGACCTCCGAAGGCCGTTTCGAGATGGACAGCCCGACGTTGAACCTCCCGCGTGTCTCCACCGGTTTCCGGCGCTTGCCTTTCTGGCGGAGCGCGGTCGTCGGCACGTCGATCAGCCCCGAGTAGATCCAGCGATAGATGGTCGAGAAGGCGATCCTTCCGTCGAAGAGCCGCCCCACGATCTGTTCCGGGGACCAGGTCGCCCGCAGCTTCCTGATGATCGTCCGACGCATCGTTTCGTCGAGCTTCGTCTTGGCGCCGCAGTTCGCTTTCGCCCTCACGTAGTGTTCCTGTGCACGTTCCGACTTGTACCCGGGGTTCCTCCTGATCTCCCGCGAGACGGTCGAGGGCTGTCGCCCGAGCCGTCTCGCGATGGACCGGATGGACATCCCGAGCTCCAGATAGGTCTCTATTTTCACGCGTTCGGCTGTGGTAAGATGGGTGTAGCTCATAGCGATTCCTCCGTCTGAATGTTTGTGTGGTAACTTCATTCTACACGAGGCCGTCGCTATGGGCTTTTTTGCGTTCACGTTCAGGTGTTGCACTTAATTTTATAATTCATCATATAAAGATTAGGATAGAGATTTGGAAAAGCTCAGATCCATAAACTCTATGCTTTTTCAAGCGAGATATTATGGGATATATTTGTGAATTCCAATATAATTTAGTCTGTTATGTTAGATTTTCTCCACAATATCGAGATACTTACAGATGTTTAATTTCATTCTGATAAAACAATGATATGGAATCTCTGCCAATTTGTTTTGAACGATAAAGAGCTTCGTCAGCCTTACTGATTAGTTGCTCTTTTTCTACTAGATTTGCAGAAGTAGAATGGGCAATTCCGATACTAATTGTTATTGTATCTGCAACCGTTGAAGTTTTATGTTGGATTTTTAATTTATGAATGACATCATTCATATCTTTAGCTATATCAACGGCTTCTTCAACGGATTTCCCATCTAATAAAGCAAAGAATTCTTCTCCGCCATACCTTGCAAAGAATCCTCCAACCATATCCAATCTATTTTTCAATGATTGAGCGACTAATTTTAGTACCTCATCACCTTTTTGATGACCATATGTATCATTAAAAAGCTTAAAACAATCTATATCGATCATAAATACCGTAATTGGTTTCAATAAATCCTTGTTCATCTCCCAAACCTCTTCATAATTTTGGTTGAGTGACCGTCTATTCGGAACATTTGTTAGAGTATCAATGTTTGAAAGAATTTCGAGCTTCTGATTCAGTTGTTTTAGTTCATTTTGTGATCGCTCCAGTTGAGAAGTTCTTATTTGCACTTTTTCCTCAAGGGTGTTATTTAGTTCTCCTAAACGAATAGACAAGGTTTCAACTTTTTGAAAGGTAGATGCATATTTAATAGCAAGAACGATAGACTGAGCAAAGACAAAGATATATAATCCAACACTTGTAAAATCACCTGTATGAATCCATTCATTGTAATAAAGGATATCATTTAAGGCTGTACCAGTAAAAATGACGGTTGAGATCAATAAAACCTTTACACCTGGAACATTTCGCTTCCACGCTTTGGTCAATTCAAAAAGTACATACAACATCATCGCTGTCATGATCAGTTGATAAAAGTTAATCGTATACGAAAAAACTTTAGCAGGTGTAAATAAGACAAATAAAGAATAAAGTAAACTTATAAAAAAGGACATTTGTAAAATGGATTTTTTTATATAGTTAAGAAACATTGCATTAAGAAACAATAAAAATACTGGAAACGCGATTGAAATCGTCCAATATTCGATTTTTCTGTGCCATTCCCAAGAGAAATTAGGGAGTAGATCGGTTAAAACTACCTCGCCGACTATCAGCGAGCGAAGAGCAATTAGTAAACAAAGAATCCCAAAATAGAGAGCAGCTCGATCTGTTCTACGTAGAATATAAATAACAAAATGGTAAAATCCGAAAATAGTTAAACCACCAATAATAAACATTTCTTTAAGCATTCGTTTCTCAGCCATACTTATTAATTCTTCTGCATTTCCGAATAAAAACTCTCCCCAAATTCCACCGTTTCGTGCAGAGTAATTGGAAACCTGTAAAACTAGATCAAATTCTGGCTTATCTAAATCAAGAGTGATGACTTGTGGATTATAGGTTGGACGTTCATCTTTTGAGCTCATACCAATTTCACCAATTTGACTCACTAATTTCCCATTGATCCATAGTTTCGATGCATTCGAAATAAGCGGTACATAAAGGCCCTTATGAGTTGATAAGCTCTCTTCATTTACTTTTATTTTAAGTGTATATGTGGCATGTCCCTCACCTGGTAATGTCTCATTGTTCATTTCAGAACCCATCCACCTATGAGGAAATGAAACAAAAGTTGAGGGATTATCCGGTACTTTTTCTGGTTTGAGGAATTTGTTCCAATATAAACCCCACTCCCCACTCATCTCTATATAATTGTGCTCTTCAAAATTTATATCACGTAAATCAAGTACCCCATTTTTTGCTGTTATCTCATTACCATGAACTGCAAAATTAACAGTTGGAGCAACTGTCAAACAAGTAAACACCATCAGAAACAATAATAAAAGGAATTTTTTAATTCTTTCCATACTTATCTCTCCACTCGTCTTTTGGTGCGATTATTCTTTAGACGTCAAAAATAAAGTATAAATATACAGTAAGTACATATATTTTAAACAAAACAAACGAAATGGACTTCATATAACAAAGAAATAAAGAAAACATGGCAAAAATAGATAGTTTTCAATTGATGAATAAATTGAAGTGTTAAGAATTCTTTTTGAACAGTCTCTTTAATTATACTTATTCTACAACTATATTGAAACCTAAGTGTTTATTAATTCAAATCGGCTCATCACCATAAGGTGTGGTTGACGCATAAAATCCATCAGATTTTGAATTGAACATAGAAAAAAAGCGACGAGTAATATCGTCGCTTTTTAGTCTGTCTGTTTCCGGTTATACATCACAATACTTCCAACGAACACGACAAGTGCCCAAGCCGACAGAACCGCAAGCTCCACCCATGTAGAGCCAAGTCCTGCTCCCGCCTCGATTTGATGCGCGAGGTCGATCAAGACGATGTTCGGCAAGTACTCGAGGAGACCGATGATGGAGAAGCGGTCCTCGTATACCAACAGCATCGGTGAGAACGAGAAGAAGAAAAACGCCGGCATGACGATGAGTGAGGCTTCCATGACCGTCTTCGTCATCAATCCGAGAATCGTTCCAATCCCGATATAAAAGAACGTCGAGACGATGAGTGCGAGTGAGATGACGAAAAGGTTCGCCGGGCTGTATCCCATGATAAAGGCACACGCCGCGATGAGGATGAGCGTCGTCACGAACGTGAGCGCGCTCTTTCCGAGTAAGATGTCGAGCGTGCTCGCTGGCGACAACATCAGTCCACGGAGCGTGTTCTTTTCTTTCTCTTCGGCGATCAAAGCACACTGGACGAACGTCGCAACGAGGCTGAACGTGATATTGATGACGAAGTACGTTACGTCGATGCCTTCGCCGCCGAGCTGTGAATAGAAGACAGCGAAGAACAGCGGCATAATCAACGTCGACGAGACGAATAAGTTCCGCGACAAGTCTTTATAGTCTTTCTGGAAAATGGCGAGTGCCCGTTTCATTGAAAATGTCATGATAATTTCCTCCCCGTCACTTCGATAAAGATATCCCCGAGCGTCGGCTCGTTTGAATGAATGGCCGCGATATTTTGGTCGCGCATTTGTGCATGGAGCCAGTCGGCCCCGTCTTTTCCTTGTTTCAAGTCCACCGTTTCCCCGTCATGCAGTTCGACGCGCATCGAGCCGTTCGCATATTTCCGGCGCAATTGTTTTGGGGCGTCGAGCAATTGAATCTCCCCTTGATGCAAGAACGCGACGCGGTCGCACAGTTCCTCGGCCTCGTTCATGTCGTGCGTCGTCAAAAAGATGGTCGTCCCTTTTGCCTTCAACCGTTCGATGCCTTTATAGATGTGGCGCGAGTTGACCGGGTCGAGCGCGGACGTCGGTTCATCTAAAAACAACAGTTCCGGTTCATGTAACAACGCCCGGGCCAGTGTCACTCGTTGCAGCATCCCGCGTGATAAGGCGGAGATGCGTTTTTTGCGTTCCCCGGCCAAGTTCACTGTCTGGAGCACATCGTCGATTCGTGTGCGTGGCTCGTCGTATAGGTCGCAGTAGAGCTGTAGATTCTCTTCGATCGAAAGGCGCGTGTATAGGCCGCTGTTATCGGTCAACACACCGATCCGCTTCCGATACTGTTCTTGTTTCAACTCCGAGACCGGGACGCCGAACACGGTGGCGTCACCTGACGTCTGCGCGAGTTGGGACGTCAAGATTTTGATGGTCGTCGTCTTCCCGGATCCGCTCGGTCCGAGGAACCCGAACACCTCTCCTTTTTTAACAGAAAACGTCACGTCGCGTAACGCTTCTTCGTTCCCGAACAGCTTTTTCAATTGATTCACGGTGATAATATCCTGCATCGCTCGTTCCTCCTTGGTGATGTCGTATTTCCTGCTTACATCATATCGAGAGGAAGAGTGGGGCGCATTAGAATGGCCATAAATGGCGCTTCTTGAGGACTGAGTGGAGCAAATCGGACAGTGAATGGAGCCTATTTCAGCCCAATCATCGTCTTCAATTCGGCCATTTTCGTCTTCGAGAGCGGGATTGTCGTCTTCGCCGCATCATCGAGCACGAGGCTGAAACTGTTCTTCGTGTACGTGATGACTTCTCGCACCCGTTGAAGGTTGACGATGTAGGATCGGTGACAGCGGAAGAAGCCGTATGGGGTCAGACGTGTCTCGAGTTCGTTCATCGTGAAGACGCTCGGGAACTGCTCGGACTGACTGTGCAATACGGATTGTCCGTCCTGACTCTCGATGTAGTCGATTTCCGGCGGATCGAGCAAGACGATTTTCTCGTTCACTTTCGTTGGAATCTTCTCGAAGCGGACGTGTATCACCTCTGGCGTGACGTCTTCGTTCGTATCCGGTTCATCCGGTTCCACGTCGAGTAGGCGCAAGTGTCGGTGGTCGATCCGATAGACGGTCGACGTGACGAACAGGGCGCTTTCCATGTTGCTCGTCAGAAGCAGGATGGCTTTTTGTTGCTGCTTCAGTTGCATCAAGACGGTTGCGAACAAGTGGCGTGTCTCTTGGTCGACGTTTTGATCCGGTTCTTCGAGAACGTAGATGTCACGATTATGTAAGAGCAGCGCCGCATATTGGACGCGCCGGACGAGCGACAGGCTGAGCCGGTTCAAGCGTTTGTTCCGGTATGGGGTGAGTTGAACGGTTTGCAGGATTGCATCTAGCGATTCCGTCGAGTCGTAGAGCGTGTGCGTGAAACGCAAATATTCCTCGACCGTCAGCCGGTCATACAATCCATCACGGATGGAGAAGACCGAAAGCGTACGATTCGCTATATCGATGTTTCCGGAGTAGTTCGCGTGCGAGTCAGTCAATAATGCGAACAATATTTCCCGGGAAGTGACGCCGCAGTGGATGGCTGCGACTTCACCCGGATTGATGGTGAACGAGATATGTTCAAGGATGAGCGTGTCTTGTTGGCGAACAGAGACGTTGTTGAACGTAAGCACCGAATCCCTCCCTTTTTAGTTGGAGTATAACATTTTACAAAGAAGGTCTTAAGAGGGAAATTATTACTCATGTAAGTTACATCTTTTGGTAAAATTGAAGGGTGCAGTTTTATGATAAGGTGGTGAATCAATCATATGGTCGAAGAATACGAGCGACTCCAAACACAAGTTTTTGAGCTTCAAGTAGAAGTAGAGATGCTCCAAACGTTGTTACGTAAAATGATTAATCAGGATGAGGCGTTACATCATAACATCGAAAGCGAACTGGAATACGTCTTTCTCACACAAGAGTTGCCAGTCGAAAAACGTTTCGAGGTTTCTTTTTATTTAACGCGACTGCAAAAAGAATATCGATTCGAGAAAACAATTCCCGATTTTTTATCTTTCCACGAAGGACTAAAGGAAAGATTAGGAGTAGATGAATTGTCGATGAGGGTGTCAAAGCGATTGATTCAAGAATATATCGATCGAGGTATTTTTTCAGTGGGGAAAGAAATTTTAACAACGATGAAATGAGGCTGTATCAAACATGAACGAAATACAACGATTGATGAAAAAAGTGATTGAATTCCGTGACGAGCGCGATTGGGCGTTCCATCATAACCCGAAAGACTTGGCATTATCGTTATCGCTCGAGGCGAGCGAACTGTTGGAGTTGTTCCAATGGGTGTCGAGCGAAGAAGCGCTCGAGACGAAACACGTCGAGATGAAAGAAGAGCTCGCGGATGTCCTCATCTACGCGCTCACATTCGCCCATGCAGCAGGAATCGATGTGTCGCAGGCGATTGAAGAGAAGCTCGAGAAAAATGCGGTGAAGTATCCGAGTCCGCAATCATGAGTGAAACGCTCGAAAGGTATCCTCCAGATCAATTTATGATTCCTTGCCATTTAATCGGAAAGAATTTCTCACCTCGCGTCGCATCGGAGAAAACAGGCATTCGGTTTTATACCCAGACCGAAGTCGGGGAGATGGAGCGCATAGGAAAGCTGATTGCTACGCACGGTCATGCGTCATTTGAACCACCACTGGAATTTCAACAAATGGAAAATCCGTATATCGGACTCTTTTGGATGGTAGACACCCTTACGGAACATATCGACACCCTTCGTTCTTGTGGAGCCGACCATATTTATATCGACTTAGGTGTCATTTATTATGGTGATTTAAAGTTGGGGTTTGACCCAGACTTCTTGATGAAACTTGCAAACTTGAAGATTGAGTTTTGGATTAGTGGTTATGAAGAGAAAGGAGAGAACTCATAATGAGAGCGAAACATCGACGCCTTTTTCTCATGTATCTCAGTGTAGGTCTATTGAATATCGTCCTTTTGCTTATGATGCCGCTTTTTCAAAACGAGAGTTCAACATGGATGATCGTCATGTTTCCGTTATTGACGATTATTTGGTTTGCGAATGCTTTCGTTCATTGGAGACATATGAAACAAGAGACAATTCGATAAAAAACGGCTGAAGCCTAGCATCTAGATAAAATAAATTCGAAAGGAGCTCGTCATGTATCATTACCTGAACGACATATAACCTTATATTCGCGGACCGCCTTATGATTTGTCTCGAACTTACTAGACAAATCAAATGAGGAGCGGATGATATGAATCGGAACATAGTAGTTTTGTTAGCTGTACGTGTGATTGCGAATTTCGCGGATAGTTTTTATTTTTTAGCATCGGTATGGTACGTCAAAGACATGACGGACTCGTCTTTTTGGGTTGGCGTCACGACGTTTGTGGCAATGGTGCCGGTTGCGTTTCAAGTGCTGTATGGACCGTTGATCGATCGTTACGACAAAAAGAAGTTATTGCTTTGGGCAATGGCAGTGCAGGCGACTGTCTTCACAATCCTCGCGAGTTTATATGTAATAGATGAACTGTCGGTAGGGGTCGTCATTGTCGGTTTGTTCGTCGCGACGTTGGCGAGCGAATTGAGTTATCCAACGGAGTATGCACTCGTTCCGACTCTCGTTCGGGAGGCGGACCTACAAAAAGTCAATGCACTCTTCACGTTCACCTATCATAGTCTCGATATCTTGTGCAATGCCATTGCTGGGATTTTGCTTGCGCTTATTGGTGTCGGTCTCGTCTATACGAGTAACGCCATCCTCTATCTGTTTTTATTTGGGGGGATTGGCTTTTTGTTACGCATCAACGAAACAAAGGCCCACACACCAAGTGATTTTACGTATTTTGCTGATTTACAATTTGGATTTCGTTACGTATGGAAACTCGGTTCGTTTCGCACGTTGATTCTTGTCTTCACGTGCCTTAACTTCATGATTTCGATCTCGCTTGGCGTCCTCCCGATTTTGGCGACGACGGAACAGGAATACGGCTTATGGCTTGCAGCCATTTCGATTGGTACGTTATTGGGAAGCGGCTTATCGATTCGATTTGGCGTTCGTTCGTTACGATGGACATTCGTCTTGGCAACCGGATTCGGTGGAGTCGCTTGGTGCATCTCGGCATTTTGGTTGAATCGTAATTTTGGCGTGACGTTGATTTGTTTTAGTATGGCTTGGGTGGCGATTGGGATGATGGGGATTCAATTTCAAACGCTTCTTCAGCGTCAAATCGAACCTGATTATTTAGGACGCGTATTGACCGTTGTCTATGCCCTTCAAGGAATATTGGCTCCGTTCGGTTATTTACTCGGTGGAGCGCTCGCGGACTGGGTTGGACACGGATTACTGTATCTCGTCGGGGCAGTTACCTTATTAGGTATGAGCCGCTATTTTTTGAGAAATTCTTTTTTGAAATCTTCTATTGCGATGCACGATCAAGCTGTGTGACGCAGACGCCGTACAGCCTTTCCGAAAAAGACTGTACGGTGCTTTGTTAAATCAACATGTCGAACAGTGAAGGCGAAAAACATGCGAAAAATTGTGGAGCATCATAAATGATCCATATCAAAGGAGATCAAGAAAGTGAATGCACGAACCAAAATGTGGTAGGGGCTCGCCATCCTTCACGGGATTTCCGTATGATTTTCCCGCTGTTGCTGTGCGGGTTTCAGATTCTGTTAGCGAGACAAGAACAGGAAGTGTCCTTAGACGAATGAATGTTAGTCCGGTGAAGTCTAATAACCCTCATCCTGATATGGGTTCGCATATAAATCGATGTCAAACTCGGCACGGATCCGATGGGCGAATTGAATCGTCTCCAAATCAAACACAAGCGACGGTGTTTGACCGCCTTCCATTACGATTACGATGATGAATCGCGCTTTGATGTCGTCATACGCACTGTAAATGTCATCTAAAATTGGTTCTTTTCCACGAAGTTGAGCAATGATATGTTGCAGCTGATCGTTCACATCAAATGAAGGCTGATAGCCCGTACCGAGTGACCACGATGTATGTTCGCGAGGATGGGAAGAATAGCCTTTTTCACCTCGTTTGAAGGTTTCTGTAGGAATGATTCCTAGCCGACGCGTCACATCTTCGATTGAGAAATCATCGGCAAGCAGTTGGAAATAGACCAGGACTTCGGTTTGTGTAGAATTCATGAACACCCTCTTTTCTTTGTATGACAGTCTACTTGAATATAAACGATGCAATCGTAAGAAAGGAATATGAATATGACCCAACGCGAACGGTTTGACCATTTATATGAGGCGGGGAAACGTTCCACCCGCCAAGCACTTCTTCTTGGAGTGTTTATCGTCTTACTTGGCGTCATCTTTTGGTTCACAGGCGAGCGTCGACTCGCTGAACTGGTATGGTTCATCTTGTTCATTCCGGTCGTCTCGTTCGTCAAAGTGTGGGCGCGGACGAAAACGCTGCTCACGTTCAACGAGGCTCCTGATTATCGGCGTCTCGTCTGGTATGAATATTGGAGTGGGATGGCTGTGATTGCGATCTTTTGTATATTGATTGTGACGTTGCTGTTACGTCCGGAACAAGCGAATATTTTGATTCTCGTTGTGGCGTTCAATCTATTTGCGTGGATTGCCTCTTCTAAGATTGATCAAAAGCTTGCTAACATCGACCCGGAACACGTGACGCATAAAGCCTATGAACGCGGTAAAGTCGGTTTCTTTTTAAAATAAAGGCAGTCAAAAAGGAGTAGCACACGCTACTCCCTTTCGTTTACCCGATCGACCAATTGTTTCGCTTCAAGCAGCGACAGGCCATATGTCTCACGTAAGAATTTAACGGTCGGGACCACGCCAATCGTATCGATTTTTTCTTTAATCGACGCATGAAACTCAGCATCTTGAACGATTGGTTCGGTATGAAGTTGTTTTCGTTTCAATGCACTCATGTCCTTTGCTTGTTGCGCAATGATATTGATCAAGAAGGCGTTCAAGATCAATGAAGCAATCAACATGACAGTAGTCCAATCCATTCAACCACTCCTTTCGACTTAATCATCGATGATATCGAAACTGTAAGCATTGGTGAGCGGGATCAACTCATAACTGAGCTGTTGTTCGTCCACATCGTGAGTGATGTCAACATTAAGGGCGTGTCTCTATTTTTTCTTCGATTCGCTCGAGGCGCTCTACTAAGACGTCGAACTGTTGTTGCTGATGAGCCGCGGTTTGACGATTCAACTCAAGTCGCGCGTCCGCTCGCTTCTCGTAGCGACCGATAAATCGAACAATCATCACGATGACCGCGATGAGTAACGCGAGTGGGACAATGATTGCCAATAAACTAAATAGTAAGGTGATTAATACATTCATGCTTTTTCCTCCTTTATGTAATCCATACGGCTAGTATACTTCCAAATTCAGACAAACCCAAACGATTCCCATGATGGATAAGGAAACGGCAGGTCAGTTATGCTAACAGTATCTTCTTAAAAAGGAGTGGACCTATGGCAATTTACTATACATATCAACATGCGGGTGCATGGGAAGCGGCGAACGAGTGTGGATACTTGTTTGGGAATCCGGCGTACGGCATTTTTCAAGACGAGGATTACGCGTATCATCGCCCTGCTTACGACTGGCTCGCAGAACAATATGAACGACGGACGGAGGTCTCGCTTCATGGAAACTATCCGGTTTGGTTGAGCAAAACAAAGCCAGACGTCGCACGGGGTGGCTACTTGGAACCTGGAGAACCGGGCGTCGTGCTGACGGTCGAGTTGCCGGACGCACACGTGCTCGAAGTCGAGGCCGGTTACTGGACGTTCGCGTTGAATCGGTATTTTCTCTCGTTTGAAGACCGGGAAGCTAAAGGCGAGGAAGAGTTGAAAAAATCATGGGAGAAGATGTTCGACCGCGACTGGTGCGAATCGATTGTCGAGGAGTACCCGGAGACGAACACGAAATATCACTATCTCGTCGATCGGATTTATCTCGAGCAAGTGCTCGACGTGACGACGTTTATTGAGGAGGGTGTGTGATGGAGCTACCGACACGACTAGGTACAGACGAGGCGGGTTACGTCATCAATCAAACAGACGTGATACGTATCCAACCGATGTTTCGGCCAGTGCTCGATGCAGTGATTCAGTTGTTGCGAGAAGAATTCGCAGAAGCGCTACATAGCGTATATGTATACGGAAGCGTCGGTCGTGGGACGGCTGTAGTCAGACGGTCCGATTTAGACGTGACGGTCATCGTCAAACGGGAAGTGGACGTTGACGTATTAAAGCGACGGACTATGCTTCTGGTGCAGGAACATCCGGAAGTAGTCAAAATTGATTATGACATCGGGCTGTTGGATACAGTGCTTGAGCCCACTAATCACGTTGAATGGGGCTTTTGGTTACGTCACATGTGTGCATGTGTTGACGGGACTGACTTGTCTCATCGTTTTCCGTACATGAAACCGGACGAGCGCATCAGCCGAGCGTTGAATCGAGATTTGTTCGATCAGTTACGAGAAGCGCGAGTGAAATTGACGACAAGACGTATGACGGAAAACGGAAAACGGTCACTCGTCAAACGGATGATTCGAGGCGCGTATTTGACAATCAACGTCGAAGATCAAAGTTTTGTATCGACAATCCCAGACAGTCTGTTTGTGTTACGCCTTTATTTTCCGAACAGTGAAATCATAGATGACTTAGAGCGAGGCATGGAGTCAGAAGAAGTGCAAGATGACTGGTTGGGTAAGTTGATTGAGCAGTATGAATCGTTGTTTCTTCCAAGATGACAGTCATTTATTAAAGCGACTTCTGTTGGTCTAAATCATCAAAATGAAATTCTATATGAAGCATTCCTACTAAAACGTATAACTGAATCAATGACTTAACGAAAAGGGGAATATAAATGATTTCAAAAAACAATAAGCCCTCGAATAAGAACATACCTAACATGATAAGAAGGAAAATGAACGTTTTACCTCTTTTGAATCGAGAAAATAGGCGAATGCCTACAAGGAACGGATAAAGTAGCGTCTTAACTGTGTTGGGCATGTTGGTAAATCCTTTCTTAGACGTTACCGTTCATTGAGCGGAACATATCCTGGCTTTGTGCGTCTACGTCTGACATCCGATTCGAAGTAATACATTGGGGTGAACAATCCTGCCAAAAGGTAAATTCTAAAAACGGTTTCTAGTAAGAGCGACACTTGGAGGCCATATCCGATGATAAGGATATGGGCAGGAACAAAGAACAGCATGAATGCATAAGACATTGTACTTTCAGTTTTGATAAATCGATATAGCCCCCGCATCAGCCAGATGTATGGAAATAAGATGTAATAGAAGACACGCTTCACGTCGTAACGCCCTTTCCTGAGCGGTGCGCCCAAATTATGTATATTCGTCTTTTTCAGTATAATGGGAGCACCACGTATAGAGAAGGAGTATTTATATGACCAAATCAATCGCCATCATCGGGGCAGGCGTGAGCGGCTTGTATGCCGCGTCGCTCCTCACTGAGAAAGGCTATGACGTCACCGTGTTCGAGGCGCGTGACCGTATCGGGGGACGTGTGTTGAGCCATGACGGGTTCGACCTCGGCCCGACCTGGTATTGGCCAGAGACGGAGACGACAATCACGCAACTGATCGAACGACTCGGTCTCCCGACGTTCTCTCAACACACGACCGGGGATTTGATGCTCGAGCGCCAGTTCGGTGTCATCGAACGCCATACGCTCCCGCCAGGTCATATTGTTCCATCGATGCGACTCGTCGGGGGCATGGCCAGCTTGACGACGGCGCTCGCTTCGACACTACCGGCAGGGACAATTCAACTCGAGTCGACGGTCACCTCGATCAAACAGACCGAAGATGAGGTAACGATTGAACTCGAAACAGGATGGTCCCAAGCTTTCACACACGTCATTATGGCCATCCCGCCACGACTCGTCTCACGTATCAGCTTCCAACCAGAACTGTCTGAAACGACGAAGTCGAAGCTGGCAAACACGCCGACCTGGATGGCTGGACAGGCGAAAGTACTCGCCGTCTACGACCGCCCGTTTTGGCGAGACAATGGTTTATCCGGTCAAGGCATGAGCTGGGCCGGGGTGTTGCAGGAGATCCATGATGCTTCGCAGCCGGGTGGACTTGCGGCGTTGTTCGGCTTCTTCCGGTTGTCTGCTGCCGAACGCTCGGTATTCGACCAAGACGAACTGAATCGTCGCGTCATCGATCAACTCGTGCGCCTATTCGGGGAAGAGGCGCGGCAGCCGCGTGAAGTTATATACGTCGATTGGTCGAGTGATCGGCATACGGCCACGGTTCAAGATGGGGTGCCGTTGACCGACTTCCCTGTCTATGAGCCGATCGCACTCGATTCAGCATGGGAAGGATGGCTCTCACTCGCCGGGACGGAGACGGACTCCTTGTTCGGCGGTCATATCGAAGGCGCGCTCCGGGCAGCGGAACGTGTCGTCAATCAACTCTAACTAAAAATGCGTATCCTCCCGAGTCAGGGACGATACGCATTTTTCATTTGAACTTTTTAATCATCAGCGCGAGTGAGCGATTGATCATCGTCATCTCATCATCTTCGAGCACGGAGAACATCTCTTCGGCGAGCCGTTCTTCAATCGCATCGATTTGTTTCGAATATGCCATACCGATTGGGCCGAGACGGATGAAACTCTCACGTAAGTTGTCCGGGTTCTTCTCTTTTTGGACGAACTCACGTTGTTCGAGCACTTTGAGCACTTGGCTGACCGCACTTTTCGAGATATTCATCTTCGTCGCAATCTCGGTCGTCGTCCATGTGTCTTGTCGTTTGAACAGAAGTAACATCTGTTCTTGCTGGTAACTGAGTTCGAATTCGTTCAACTCGGTAAAGTATTTGGTGAACAACAAGTCGAGCTCGTCGATTTGACGATACATCTCGATGACTTGTTGTTTGCGTGTGTCGTTCAATCGTCGTTCTCCTTTCATCGCGTGTCACGGAACGTCTGGCTCCGAACGTATAACACGATACTGCATACTAATCCGATTATACCAAACGAGATGAGGAGCGTTTGAATCGGTACGGCCAGGGCGACCAGAATCGACAGGACAGCGAACGCTATCGGTTCTAGTCCGGATGCGGCGAGCGCCATGATGCTCATGACCCGTCCGATCTTGTCATGGTCGCTATGTTCTTGCATGAGTGTGACCGTCGGCAAATAGACGAGCATCAACATAAACCCGCTCGCGGCCGCAGCCAAGGCGAGAAGCGTGATGGACTGCGCCTGCGTATAGAGGAAGAAGGCCCCAATCGTCAAAAACAGGACGCGGAAGACGAAGCGTCCACGATGGACCGAGCGGAACAACAGGACGAGAAAACTCGCCACGAACGTCCCGACGGCAAGCCCACCTTCAATCAGACTCAAGTCAAACGCGTTGCCGCCCCGTTCACCGACGAGAATCGGGATGCTCATGATGAGTGGTCCCATGACGAACAAGTTGACGATAGCAATCGATAACGTCCCGCTCCGCAAAATCGGCGTGCTCGAGACGTAACGGATGCCCTCTTTCAAATCGACGATGACATGACTGAGCGACATGGCACGGGCGAGGGGGATGGAGTCACGAATCAAGCGCGGCATAATCAAGATAGCGGCGATGAAAATCAAGACGGCTGCTGTCCCGAAACTGAGCCCGAAGCCGCCCCATGTGAGTAACGCTCCGGCGAGGAAGGGGCCGAATACGAACATGAGCTCGAGCGTCCCTTGGAAGAGCGAGTTGGCGCGTTGCAGCTCTTCTTGTTTGACGAGCGACGGGATCAAGGAAGACAACGCCGGATAGGACATGCCGTCGAGCAGTCCGAACACGATGGAAATCATAATTAAGGCGAACACCGAATACGCGTCCGCAAGATGGAGCGCCACGACCGCGACCATGAGAAGACCTTGCCCGAGGTTCGTCAAAAACAAGAGCTGACTCTTTTGGAATCGGTCGGCGAACACACCACCGAATATCATCATCACGACACGCGGCAACGAGACGGCGGTCATGATAATCCCGAGGAGAGCCGGTTGCTTCAGCACATCGATCGTGAGCCACGATACGCTCAAGAAGAAAATCGAGAAGCCGAGCGTGAGCGTCATGCCGGATAACCACGTGAATACGAAGCGTGGATTTTGTAGCAAATTCATAAAGAAAACCTCAGTCTTTCTGTCTTTTAATATAGTTAAGTTAACTAAACTATAAGGCGTAGTGACTTTCCCGTCAAGCGAGTAGGCAGTTACAAAACAATTGTAAAAAAACGGAACTTTTTTCCCTAAGAGTCGTATAGTTAGCTAAGAGGTGAACGATATGAACAAACAAGAACGATTACATAGCGTGAAACAAATGAATGTACAGTGGATGTTGTTACGGCTCGCCTTCGCCCTTCCGACCGGTGTGCTCGTTTATTACTTTTTACAGTCGCAAGGCTCACCGATGATTATGGCAGCGTTCCTTCTATCGTTGACCAGTGCGGCAAGTGTTTTGTTTATGAGGGAAGCGCGCTTCGTCAGAGCATTAACGGCGCATGATCAAGCGAAGAAGGTGATCGGTATCCAATATCAACTCGATTACTTGTTCGTCATCATGATGGCCGTGATTTTTCCGATGATGATGCGACTGAATATCCTGACCAACCTGATTCCTTTCCTTCTATTCGTCAGTGGCAGCGCGTTAATCTGGTTTACGCAACATAAACTCGATCAACAGTTAAACTGGATGGATGTAGAACAACCGACCCGTCGCGAGATTCAACGCACAAGGTTCACATGGTGAGGTTGAAAAGACACGAGGTTAGCGTGTGAGTCCATCACAAATAAAGGAGTAGCTTATGAATAAACATCAGCGTTTGAAGCAAATGGTTACCGCAAACCGGAAATGGCTTCTCGTACGACTCGGTTTTGCGATTCCGGTTGGGGTATTGCTTTTCTTCTTTCTGCAAACTGAGACACGATCGCTCATGTACGGAAGTTTGATGGTCGTGTCGCTGTTGGCGTACGGCGTGATGATTGGGCGGGAAAGTCGATTCATGAGCAGTTTCACAGACCACATTCGAGCGAAGCGGGTCATCCACATTCAATATGTGTTCGACTACATGATGGTTGTCTTCAGCTGTTTGTTTTTCCCGTTGCTCATGAAGCTCGAAACAATCAGTTGGGTCCCATTCTTCATCTTCTCTTTTACAGCGTTAGCGCTAGTGATTGTCGAGCGGTTACTTGATGAGAAAGTAAAGCTGATTGATTCCCAGCAACCGACGCGTCGAGACGTCAAGCGGGAAAGTTTTTAAGGGGGGATTTGATGACCAAACAAGAACGCATCAATCTGATTTATAAAGCGAATGTGAAGACGGCCGTTTTCCAAAGTTTGCTCACGTTTCCAATGGTGTTTTGTCTCGTCGGATTTATCGAATCGGATTCATGGAACGGTTGGTACGTGGCGGGAGCGCTCGTCTGTCTGTTGCTATTAGGCGGAATCTTCTTCAAGGCGAATCGAGTCGAGACCGAGTTGACCGAGCAAGAGGAAGTCAAAAAGATGATCGTCCGTCGGAACGGATTTGTCTTTGCGCTGTTCGTCCTTTTCCTTTTGTCGTTTGCCCTGACGCTTAAGCTAGGGTGGACATACGCGTGGATATTAGGTGTAGCGGTCGGTGTCATCTATGTCGGGTATCGTTTGATCCGAAAGCAAGACGAGCGGTTGATGAACATCGATCCGGAGCATCCGATGCTTCGTGAGATACGGCTCGACAACGTCAGAGACTGAGGAGGGATGAGATGGATCGAGAAGCCCGGACTGAGGCATTGTTACAAATCTACACGACGTATCGTCGTTTCATGATTGGAAGCAGTGTCGTCATCTTTGTGAGCGCGCTTTATTTCATGATGCACACGACATATTCTGGCATGATTGCGGTGGCCAGTCTTGTGCCCACACTGTTTTTCGAATGGAAACAGACCGTCCTGTATCTTCGGTTCAATGACGACTGGACATATCGGCGTCTCGTGAAAGGACAATTCTTTATCTTGGTGGCTACCTTCCTCACGTTGTTCAGTCTCATCACCCTGTTTTTGACGGGGCAGATTCATCCGGACGTGTTGATGTGGGCGATGGTCATCGGGGCACCACCGTCTGTGTTGTTGCCGCTGTGGATGGACCGAAAACTGCTCAAACTCGACCCGGAACACGTCACGTCAAACATGCTGGCTAAAGCCAATCGTGAGAAGCTGAAGCGTCGACTTGACGGAATCAATGATTAGAAAAGGAATGGAATCGTATGACGAAACAACAACGGATTGACGAAATGAACCGATACCGTGAGCAAAAGAAGCGGCGGCGAGACATGCTATTCGCTCCTGTCCCTGGACTATTGTTTGTCACGCTGCTCGCCGATCAACTGTGGTGGGTATGGGCAGGTTTGATGAGTATATTCGCAATCGGTTCGATTGTATATGTAATACAAGAGGGCAAGGCGCTCGCCAATCTGTCTGCGGAACGGAAAGCGCAAGTCGCGACGCGAAACGTCTACTGGGTGTTAAGCGGATGGTACGTCATTATCATCGGTAGCGTGGCAAGTTATAAATTGGAGGCTCCATGGTGGACGTGGATTCTCACCATTGGGATTGCCGTCACGTTGCCGCTTTTGTATAAACGCTTCAACGAAGCTGTCCAAAGCGCAGATACAGCCCAACCGGTCCGATCTGAATTGATGACGACGCGGGGGTTGATGTGATGATCTTGACGAAACAAGAACGAATCGAGCGATTACTTGCGCATGAGGATGCGACGTGGCACTGGCGCTACTGGGGCCTTTTCTTCAGCCTTGTCGCTGTCGCGTTCATCTCGTATCAGACATCGATTTACTTACCGCTCATCCTATTTGCTGTGTATTTTCCCCAATTGTGTGTCGCGTGGTGCAAGACGAAAGTGTTGCTGACATTTAATCCGGATCCTCGCTATCGACGTTGGATTTACAGTGATTTCATCGTCGAATGGTTCATCTTTTTGCTGTTCATCTGTCTACTCGCTGCCTATCACACGGGCCTTCTCACGATTTGGCCACTCATGGTCATGTTGGTGACTGGGACGATTGGCGGGTTACTGTTTTCATACATGGTCAACCGAATCGTTCTGACATTTGATCAACATCACGTCACGAATCGGATGTTCGACGAAGCGAAAACTGAGCGCCGTACACATCAAAAGACGAGTTCCTGATAGTCGGAACTCGTCTTTTTTGATATTTCAGGACATCGGTCCTTTAGGCTCGAGCGCTCGAGGCGTAAGCTTGAGACGTACACAGTATATAGAGAGAATCGAGGAAGAGACTATGTTAGCCATTGTAATTGGACTCGTCATCGGGATTTTGTTGCCGATGCAGACGAGCGTGAACTCACGTCTGCGCACCATCGTCGGGTCACCGTTCGTCGCGTCGTTCCTGTCGTTCGCGATCGGGACGACCTTTTTAACACTTATGTTATTACTCACCGGGCAGTCGTTCGGGATTGAATCGTCCATCTTCCGAGCAGAACCGCTTTGGATGTGGTCGGGCGGCTTGTTGGGGGTCATCTTTTTAACGGGTAACATCCTCTTGTTTCCAAGGCTCGGCAGCGTTCAGACTGTCATCATGCCGATTTTTGGACAGATTTTGATGGGACTGTTGATTGACCACTTCGGTTGGTTCAACTCGGCCGTCAACGTCCTCACGCCGTGGCGCGTGTTCGGGGCCTTGCTCGTATTACTTGGCGTCGTCGGGACGGTCGCACTTACGGACTGGATTAACCGTCGCCGCGGCAAACTCGTCGCCCCATCGCAGACGGGAACCGGCAATTTGAACGTCTGGCGCCTCGTCGGAATCGGGACCGGGATGATGAGTGCGACGCAGACGGCCATCAACGGCTATTTGGGAACGGTGCTCGAATCGGCTTTGAAAGGGGCGCTCGTCTCGTTCGTCGTCGGGACGGTGACGTTACTGCTCATCTTGCTCGTCTTGCGGCCGAACGTCGAAAGGGGGGGGCTACGCGGGCAGCCGTGGTGGATTTGGCTCGGCGGCATCATCGGGGCACTGTTCATCGGCGGTAATGTGTTGATCGTGCCAATGGTCGGGACCGGCATCGCCGTCGTCATCGTCATTGTCGGCTTGCTGTGCGGAAGTCTGCTCATCGACCGCTTCGGCTGGTTCGGGGCCGCGAAGAACCCGGTCACCGGGATTCAACTCGTCAGTTTACTCGTCATGGTCATCGGGATCATGCTGATTCGTTTGTCATAGGGGAGGAAAGGCATCATGCGCGGAGTACTGTTCGCCATCAGTGGAGGTTTCTTTTTGACACTGCAGAGCGTCGCCAACGCTCGCATCAGTTCAAGTATCGGGACGTGGCAGGCTGCGACGTTGACGCAATTGACGGGCTTTCTCGTCGCGCTCGTGATCATGCTCGTCGTCCGCGACCGGACGTACGTCCACATGCGTCGCGTCGAGCCGCTCTATTTGTCAGGGGGCGCGTTCGCCGCGTTCATCTTGTTCAGCAATATGACGGCCGTGCATGAGCTCGGCGTCACCCTCACCATCTCGTTGTTCTTGATTGCCCAGCTTGCCCTCGCGCTCGTCATTGACTGGCGCGGCTGGTTCGGGATGTTGCGCCGTGACTTGAACCGGACGCAACTGCTCGGGGTCGTCATGATGATTGTCGGGATTCTCGTATTGAAAGGATGACGTGCGATGGAACAGATTGAGCGTTACATGAAGCAATATGGACTAAATGAGGTGCTCCCATCATCCGTCCCCATCTCATGCACGTCCGTTACGTACCGGGGGAGGCGATTTGCATCCAAGGCGCTGAGGCCGAGCAGCTCCACTTTCTCGTCAATGGAAAGATTCGGGTGGCCCACACGTCGGCGGCCGGGAAACGGCTCGTCTTGTCGTTCAAATATCCACTCGACTTGATTGGCGACATCGAATACGTCCGCCGCACGCCGTTCTTGAACACGGTCGAGGCGGTCACGCCGGTCGAGATGCTCGTCGTCCGCTTCGAGGATCTCGCGCGTCACGCCCAAGACGATGTCACGTGGCTGCATTATCTGCTCGAAGGGATCACGAAGAAGTTTGAGATGAAGTCGCAGTCGATGAGTTTCAACTTGTTTTATCCGGTCGATGTGCGGCTCGCGAGCTATCTGTTGTCGATGACACCGGAAGAGACGACACTCGGGTCGACCGTCGATGAGTTGACCGACATCGCCGACTTGATTGGGACGAGCTATCGCCACGTCAACCGGACGCTCAAGCGGTTCGTGGAACAGGGGTTGATTGAACGGGATCGTCGGTCGATTGCCATCGTTGATCGCGCCGGATTGATTGCCGTCACCGGGGAGAGTATTTATGAATGAGGAGGACACGTCATGGCACTTGGAATGATGCTCGCGGTCATGGGCGGCATGCTCGTCTGTGTGCAAAACACGTTCAACGCCAAAGTGAAAGAACAGGTCGGGGCATGGGCGACGACGACGCTCGTGCTCGCCCTCGGCTTCTTGGCGTCACTGTTCGTCGGATTGATCAGTGAAGGAATGGCTCTGTTCGCGGTCACAGGGATGGAGACGTGGTACTGGTTCAGCGGCATCATCGGGGTCGGCGTCGTCATGAGTGTGACGCAAGGCGTTCAACAGCTCGGACCGAGCCACGCCATCTCGATTGTCATGGTGTCGCAAATCCTCTTCGCGCTCCTGTGGGACACGCTCGGCTGGTTCGGGCTCGAAGCCATCCCGTTCACGTGGAAGACAGCGCTTGGCATCGTATTGATTGTGGGTGGGGTGTTGTTGTTCCAATTGAGTGGAAAAAAAGAGACGGCTCATCAAAAAGCAAAGCAGGTCGGTTAAAACGATTTTCGACAAGTTGAACAAGTTTGCCCGTGTTCCTGCCGTTTGACGACGGTTTGGCAATGCGGGCATTTTTTTGTGAGCGAGGCGCTTGGTTGAATGGGGGAGCGGTCGCCAAACGATGACGGATAGATGGTATAAGAGCGGGTCACAATGAAGCCGACGATACCGAGCAGGACGACTAAAATCAGAATATCCATCGAAATACCTCCTAATTATTGGTATGCTACTTGTATATACGGTAAATGTCCGAATTGGTTTCAAGGAGGAACAAATGATGATGACGCGAGAAGAACGAATCGAGCAGTTACAGATACGACCGAAAAAAGGGGTCTTTAAATTATTATGGGCTACCGCGGCTGGACTAGGGCTAGGGTGGTGGATTTACGCCAATGCGTCGTTGCCACTACTTGCCATACTCTCCTTTTTGATGATGACGGCTGTCCCGCTCAGTCATGTAGCTTGGAAAAAGACACGCGTATCTGTGACGTTCAATGAAAGTCGATCCTACAAACGGTTGATTCGGGCGAAAGGCGTCATCGCGATTGCGATGTTATGGGTCATGCTCGGTCTGATGGGCGGGTATGTATCAGGATACTTCGGATTGCCGGTATTCAGCGGACTGTCGGCGGTGTTGATTGCAGGCATGTTAGTGGTTGAGACGTGGCTCGATACCCGCTTGCTTCGGATCGATCACGAGCATGTCGCGGATAGCTTGCTTGGATTTACGAAACGTGAGCGGTTGAAGAGAGGGTGGGACAAAATGTGAAACCTGTTACCTTCTTCTTTCGTAAAAGAAGGTAACGAGATTTGATTAGGGGGATTGGATGGTTGACCATAACATGAGACTTGAACGCATGATGGAGAACGATCGAAAGCGTCAAAGACAAATGTTGTATCCGACGATAGGAATCATTGCACTGTTCATTATCTATTTTTGGATGACGGACGTCCTCTTACTGTTGCCGATTATCTTGGTCGGACAGCTACCCGTGCTGTACAAAGGATGGCACCGGATGAAGTTGTTGCTCACCTTCAACGAGGATGCTCGCTACCAACAGAAAGTACGGTCCGAGTTCGGCTTGGCCGTCGGGAACATCGTGTTTCTCTTGTTGTTGATTGCGAGCTCGATGCTCGGATGGATTACGTTGCTCACATTCATCATCGTGATCATCGTCGGTCTGATCACATTTCTGGCGCTTGGGATTCGCATCGACCGTGAGTTGAAAACGATTGACTCGGAGCACGTGACCGCGACGGAGCTTGGTAAGGCGCAACTCGAGCGCGAAAAACGAAAGTCATCATGATGGGAGTACTTTACTATGGTTAATAAAAATGAACGACTAAAACAAATGGTCGAGAACGACCGTAAAGTGAACCGGACGGCACTCCTGCTCACGTTCGCGATTTTAGGAATCGCTTTTTACTTCATCTTCACGCAAGAAATCTCGTTATTGACGTTTGCCGTCATCATCATGGCGACGCAGCTGCCAAGTCTCTATCGGGCATGGCACCGGATGAATTTACTGCTCACCTTCAATGACGACGCACGCTATCAAAAGTTCGTACGCCTCGAGTTCGGCATCGTCCTCGCGAACATTATCCTGCTTGGCATCTTTATCGCCATCGCTTGGGCGATTGAAGGCTCGCTCGTCGTCTTCGCCATCATGTTGCTCGCGTTGTTCATCCCATTCATTTTCCTATCAGTGTGGGTGAATCGGAAGATTGAATTGATTGATCCAGAACACGTGACAAACCATGAGCTGCGGACGGCGCATCGCGATGAAGCGAAACGCCAGCTCAAATAAGGAGGCATCTGATGGATATGCGAGTGTTTGACATGCTCTGGTCACTTGGGACCTACGCTGTCGTGTTAGGCGGAATCATTTTTGTATTGAAGCTGATTGTCGGAAAATCGAATACAGGCAACTAAAAGAAGCATCTGACGCGACGTCAGATGCTTCTTTTCATGAAAACATGCCCACCAAGATTCCGCAGATGACCATGCCAATCGTATAGAACTTGAAGCGGTGTCGTTCCCAAAACGAGTCGGTCATCGATTTGTGACTCCGTCGCGTTTCGCAATCTTATCGCTCACTTGCTGGCCGCTCAATGTCACCATCGGCATGCCGCCGCCGGGATTGACCGTGCCGCCGACGAAGTAGAGGTTGTCGTACAGCTCGCTCTGCTTCTTGTGCTTAAAGCCGCCGTTCTGTTTCTTATCGGCGACGGTCCCATAAATCGCGCCTCGGTCCGAGCCGTACGTACGCTCGATATCATGCGGCGTCCAGACGTCACGTGTCACCGTATGTTCCCGCAACCCGTCCAAGCCCATCCGCTCGAGCTTATCGAGGACACGCTCTTCAAAGGCGGCGTAGTCCTCTGGCGTGAACGGGTTGTCCTGGATGTACGGGATGTGCGGCAAGATCTTAATGTTCTCATGCCCAGGCGGTGCCTGTGTCGGGTCGGTCTTATTGACGTTCACCAAGTAAATCGTCGGGTCGTCCGGCAACTCGTGCTGCTCGAAGATCTTGTCCATCTGTTCGTGCAAGTTCTCCGAGAAGAAGAAGTTGTGGTGACCGAGCGCCGGAT
The DNA here is from genome assembly GCF_018618175.1 of Exiguobacterium sp. s50. Classification (NCBI taxonomy): domain Bacteria; kingdom Bacillati; phylum Bacillota; class Bacilli; order Caryophanales; genus Exiguobacterium; species Exiguobacterium sp. s50. Next base: position 18,470 of record NZ_JACSLP010000010.1, on the reverse strand, counting down.
ACTCTTTGTTCACGCCGAGGTGGAGCACGAAGCCGGAGCTGGCGGGTTCATATTTCTCGACGAGCTTGTCGACGAACTGTTCGTCGGCTTCGACCATCTTCTGATAGAACGGGATGACTTCCATATTGGAGACAAAATAGTCGGCCGAGCGGAGCCTTCCGTCCTCGAGCTCGATGGCCGTCAGTTGACCATTCAGCGTGTGCGCGCGGACGACGCCCTGCCCGGTATGGAGCTGAACGCCAATCTCTTCCGCGAGTTTCGTCAGTCCTTCCGCGAGTTTATGCGTCCCGCCTTCGACGTACCAGCAGCCTTGGGCGTGTTGCATATAAATCATCATGTTGAGGACGGCCGGCGCGCTATACGGGGATGATCCTACGTACTTGACGTAATACGACAGCATCGTCCGTAAATGCGGGTTGTTAATCCGTTTGGCGATGCCGTCGTACATCGTCGACGTCAAATCGAATCCGAACAACGTCGAGAAGAGACCGTTCTTCGCGACCGCTTCGCGCGGCGATTCAAACCCCTCTTTCAAGTATGCCTTCTCTGTCGTGTTATAAATCCGCTCAGCGTATTTCAACAGCTCGCGGTACTCGTGCATGTCTTTGCGTGACAGTGTCGGGTTGGCGCGCTCCATCTTGTCCAAATCGTGATAGAGATCGAGCACGGTGCCATCCGGGAAGAACGAACGCCACTCGAGATCGAGACGTTTGATTGGCACGTAGTCTTCCATCCGCTTGCCGCTACCTGCGAACAGCTTCTCGAAAATTTGTGGCATCGTTAAAATCGACGGGCCGAGGTCAAAGCCGAAGCCGTCTTGTTCGAGCCGATTCACTTTCCCGCCGATATGGTCGTTCTTTTCGTACAAGGAGACGTCGTATCCTTTTTGTGTGAGCGAGATGGCCGCGGAAATCCCGCCGAGCCCACCGCCAATCACAATCACAGACTTGTTCACATTTTGCATAGACGAGCCGCCCTTCTTTCGCCAGTTAAATTTTATAAATCTAAGACATTCTTCTCCGTATACATACCCATTCGAGAAGTATTTTATCCAAATATTAACGTACAAGAGGGAACGGTAAAAGTTTCAATGTGCACGGAGACCACCCGCGACGAGCGGCCCTTCGAACGTGATCATATAGATGATGCGGGCGATGTCCTCGGCCGTTTCGGGTCGGTCGTTGTACAGCCATTCGTAAATGACCCCCATATGGGCCGAGGAAATATAGGACACGAGATAATCGGCCGGCACGAGCGCCTTCGTCTCGTCGAATAAGACTGTCGGGGAACGATGGAACAGCGCCGCATGCATGTACGACCGGAGCCGGGCCTGGAACTGCGGGTCCCCGTTCGGTCTGAGGAGCGGCTTCATCAAGATTTTATTGTCTTCGATGAAACGGATGAACGGGACGAGCAATTGATAGGATGATTCACCACGCTCTTCACCGAAGACGTGAGGGAGGTTTTTGACGAGTTTAAGTTCGGCCTCATGGAAAATCGCTTCAATCGACTTCTCCATCAAGTCGAACTTATCCACATAGTGACTGTAAAATGTCCCGCGATTGATGCCGGCCCGTTCGGTGATCGCTTTCACGGTGACCGCCTCGAACCCGTGCTCGTCAATCAACTCGAGGAAGGCACTTTTAATCAATTGTTTCGTTCGTGTGATGCGTAAATCTTCATGTCCCATCTGAATATTCTCCTTTATCCAACACTTGAGTGAAAACTGTCTGATAACCGACACGATGCCCGATATTGCCGATTGTTGGGCTTTCGGACGAGGTCTATACTGAACATATAAACCAACACGGTGTCTATTAGTCAAGTGTATATGAATCGGGCATCGAAAAGGAGAATCGCTATGGACATTCAACTGAACGGCGTCAGTAAATCGTTCGGTGACCAATTGGCCATCGACCACGTCGGCTTTACCATCAACTCAGGGGACATCTGTTGTCTGCTTGGTCCATCCGGTTCGGGGAAGACGACGCTCATCCGGCTGATGATTGGTGCCTTGAAGGCAGACAAAGGCTCAATTCGCATCGGGGAGACGGCCATGCCGAACATGAGCATGCTGCACAACATCGGCTTCATGCCACAGAACGATGGGCTGTACGACGACTTGTCGGCCGAGGCGAATCTTGAGTTTTTCGGCTCCATCTATAAGCTCGGCAAGACGGCACTGCAGCAACGCATCACGGAAGTGCTCACGCTCGTCGATTTGACGGCCGACCGCAAGAAGCTCGTCCGAAACTTCTCAGGCGGGATGAAAAAACGGTTGTCGCTCGCCATCGCCATCCTGCATCAGCCGGACGTCTTGTTTTTAGACGAGCCGACGGTCGGAATCGATCCTATTTTACGTCGCCAAATCTGGGATCAGTTTCAAGCGATTCGGGCGAACGGCACGACCATCATCGTCTCGACGCACGTCATGGATGAGGTGCTCGAGTGTGACCGGGCCGCGCTCATCTATAACGGTCGCTTGATTGCTTACGATACGGTGCCACATCTGTTAGACAAGACGGACAACGGTCGCGTTGAGGAACTGTTCCTCATCGCCGGTCGAGAAGGAGGGGCGGATCATGCGTAACTTGGCGAAGCGCGTCATCTTTCAGACGCTCAATGATAAGCGGAGTGTCGCCTTGATTTTGATTGCGCCGCTCCTCATCTTGACGCTCGTCTACTTCCTGCTCGGGGATTCGGATTATGTGCCGGTCGTCGCGGTCGATGCGTCCATGCCTGAGCAAATCGTCGATGCGCTAGAAGGGGAGACACTTGAAGTGATTATCGTGGATCTTGAGGACCCGGAGGCGTATCTTAAGGAACACGAGAACGTTGACGCTGTCCTTCTGAAAACGCCGAATTCGACGTTCCTCATGCTTCGAGAACCGTCGACCAAATCATCGAAAGCGGTGCAAGAAATACGAGACGGCTTGAACATGGTCATGCCCTCGGCGGAAGGGACGACGGCTTTCGTATATGGGGAAGCTGGCCAATCGACGTTCGATTCGTTCGGCTATGTGTTCTTGTCGCTGTTCTCGTTCTTCTTCGTCTTCATCCTGTCGGCGATGGCGCTCGTCAAAGAGCGGAGCGGCGGCACGCTCGAACGGCTCTTGATGACTCCAATCAAACGCGGGCAGGTCATCTTGGGGTATACGCTCGGCTATGGCGTATTCGCGGTCGTCCAGTCCGTCTTCATCGTCCTGTATACGATTTACGTGCTTGGGCTGACGTCACTTGGAAACATTGGCTGGGTCATGTTGGTCATGCTGCTCATGGCCGGGACGGCCGTCTTGTTCGGCGCGACGATTTCGGTGTTCGCTCGTTCGGAACTCCAAGTCGTCCAAATGATTCCGTTCACGATCATTCCGCAAGTGTTCTTCTCGGGATTGATCCCGCTCGACTTGATTCCATACGGGCTTGGCAACTTGAGCTACGTCATGCCCATCTTTTACGGGGCGACGGCCATCAAAGAAGTGATGGTGTACGGTAGCGGGTTCGCCGGCATCTGGGGCTACGTGCTCGGCTTGATTGTCTATGCCGGGGTACTCTACTTGCTCAACATGCGGGCGCTCGGGAAGTATCGGGGGCATTAAAAAAGAGTTGAGCCATTTGCTCAACCCCGATTCAACCGTCCCATCATTATCGTGTCATAGTACTTACCATCGCTCAGGCGTTTGTCATGACGCAATCTGCCTTCCTCTTCAAAGCCGTAACGCTCATAGAGTGCGACGGCTTTTTCATTCGCCTCGATGACGCTCAAATTGATTTTATGAATTCCGTTCGTCTCGGCCCAATCGATTGAAGCGCGCAATAGTGCCGAGCCGAGGCCGAATCCCCAATAGGCTTGCAACACCCCGACGCCGAACTCGACGGCATGCACTTTCCGTTTCAACGAACTGCCTTCGCAACGGGCAAACCCGACAAGGTTTCCATCGACTTCGGCGACTAGGAAGACACGGTTGGCTGTTTCGCGGTCTAGTTGAATGAGTCGTTTGAACGCAGGAGCGTCGAGATAGCCCTCGCCCGGCTCGCGGTCTAAAAATTCGGTTTCGCTGTCGATTTGAAGACGAATCAATTCAAGTCGCTTCGCATCGTTCGTCTCGGCCAGTCGAACGGTACATCGTTGACCCTCTCGGATATACGTGCGTGGTTTCATTGAGGTAGCTCCTCTTTATTGTTGATTGCGTCAAAAAAGCATCCGGGCATTCCCGGATGCAGCTTAACGTTTAAGTAGTAAAGCGACGCCGGTCACGAGAAGTGCGAGTCCGCTAAACAATCGTACTTGGTTGCAAGTCACTATCTTTCACCCCTGTAAGTCATTGTAGTCGTTCATTTTTTGGCGACGCGAAGTTTTGTCCGTTCCATCTCTTTGTAGATTGCAAGGATGTCGTTGCCATAGTTGCCTCTCGGCTGCATCGCCCATTTGCCTTGAAGGGCAGGCCAAGTTGGTGCAGATCCTCGTTTCACGTAACGGAAGCGAGGGTCCACGAGCTTCATGTTCAGTTTGTCTTTCGAAGCGTATGCTTTCAGGTGCTGAATATGGGCCGTGACGCCTTGGAAAGGCGAGCGGAACGTATGACCTTTTACCCCGTTACCGACCGTTCCGATGCCCGCATAATTATGTTGCCTCGGGAGCACGTCACCTTTGTAACTGAAGTAGCCGGTCTCCTTCAACGCTTGCGCGAACGCGACATCGCCACGGACACCTTCTTTTGCTCCGATGACGACGAACAGCTTGGCGAGCTCTTCGACGGTCACACCTTGAAGCCGGACGTTTTTCGGATTTTTCTTTTTGACAAAGTCCGCCATCTGTTGAGGTGTTAATGCTGACGTTCCCATAATAGCACGATTTTCTTTTTTTGACGCAGCTGAAACAGATGGCATCGATATAATCAACGAAAATAGGATTAAAGCAATTCCGATCGAATAAACGAACACGTTTTTCATCCTTGTTCCTCCCTATTCAATAAATAAACTATGCAAATAATACCATATATTAGGCTTTTTAATTATTTCATTTTGATTAAGCGGGAGGAATCATCCAAATTTATGCAACTAAATCGTGAAGTGCTATTTTGTAAGTGGCGAGTTTCCATTCATTCAGGTATTTTTGAAACAGGAAGAATCATCATCAGAAAAAGAAGCGACCGAAACGAAATTAGGAGGAATCGACTTTATGTTCAAAGCGTATCAGTTCCACATTCAACTTCTCGACAGCCCAACACCGGTCTGGCGCCGCTTTAGCATCCCGGCCGAGACGAACTTCAAACGGCTCCATGACGCGATTCAAATCGTTATGTGGTGGGACGACTCTCACTTGGCAAAGTTTGAAAATGATTTACGAAAGCCGACGTTCCGGTTCGTCTTATCTTCAGATGAAGCCGAGGAGCATAAGGCTCGGTTGTCTTACTTCAAGTCTAAGTCGCAATTACAAGCATTCGAACAACAGATTTATGAAATGTATCGGCAATTATCCATTCGCCAGATGAAGAACGTAAAATTGCCGACCGTCATCGAGTCGAATCCGAAACTTTACTATACGTATGACTACGGGGACGACTGGAAGCATAAACTGACGTTAGAGAAAGTCATCGACGACTATCCGTATCCATATCCGATGGTGACAGAATGGGAAGGGGAGACGCCATTCGAAGACGTGGGCGGGATGACTGGAAATCAGATGATTCAAGACATCCTAAACGATACGTCTCATCCGCAACACGAGGAGTATGTGGAAGCGTCTAAAGAAGTACAATTCTATCAAAAGGATAAAATCAATTTCCTATTGCAAGAATATGTGACTGTGAAGAGAGTGAAATGAGAAAAGCGGCGGAGTGAATATCTCTATAAAAACCCCACGATTTAAGGAAACTAAAATCAGTTGGCTTACGTAAATAGAAACGAGGTGATGGGAATGGAGAAACAAGCACGGATGCGTTCGATTCAATCGTATCAAAAAAGATGGATGCCCTTGCACGTATCCGTCGTCATCGCGGTCGGGATGTCGTTTGCGTTATTGGTTATGAATGAGTTTCAAACGGGTTATGGGATCGTCTTCTTAGCGGCGCTCGTCGTGTTGATTTATTTGGAGTGGCGCGAAAGCCAATTCATGCAACGGTTGACAGACGAACCATCCGTCCAGAAGTTCATTCGCCGCACGTATCTCGGCCGCAACGCTGTCTCGTTGTTCGGGGCCATCGGGTTCTGTTTGTTGTTTAAGAACGGATTCCAGTCAAATCTGTTCTTATGGATGATGATTTTCTTTGGTGCGGTCGCGGGCCAAGCGGCGACGACGATGTATTACGAACGCAAGATTCGCCAGCTCGACCCGGAACATCCGAGTCGGCATGACTTGAGTTTTACAAAAGGATAAACAGAAAACAAGCCGCCCTGTTCGAACAGGACGGCTTGTTGTGTTAATTCGCTTTTTTGAGTTCGGATTCTTCTTCCTTGAAGTCGAGCTTGCGTACATCGACTCGTTTTACGAAAAATGCCAGTACAAGCGCAAGTAGGTTCATCCCAAGTGCCACATAGAATGAAACTTGAATTCCTGACAGTAACGCTTGTTGCGTCAACGCGCCCATCGCACTCTCGGTGAGTGTCGCTGGGTCGACGCCGGTCATGAGCGACTCGGCTTCTGTTTTCGTGACAGAGTTCATGATGGTGACGAGGACTGCCGTCCCGATTGCACCGGATACTTGTTGGGCCGTGTTGTTGATGGCCGTTCCGTGCGGGTTGAGACTCGTTGGCAACTGGTTGAGACCGTTAGTCATGATTGGCATCATGACCATCGACATCCCGAACATGCGGAGCGTGTACGTCGTCACGATGTACGTGTACGTCGAATCGAGTTGAACGTTAGCGAGCATATACGTCGAAATCGCTGTGATGGTGAGACCTGTGATCGAGAGCAACTTCGGTCCGAACTTATCGAACAGTTTCCCTGTGATCGGTGACATGATCCCCATGATGATGGCACCCGGTAACAGCATGAGCCCAGAGTCGAGCGGCGAGATGCCGCGGACGCTTTGCACGTAGGCCGGTGTCAAAATCATGCCGGAGAACATGGCGACGGCGTTGACGATTGCGATGATGGAAGCGAGTGCGAACATCGGGTATTTATACGCCCGAAGGTCGAGCAGCGGTTTCTCCATGTTGAGTTGACGGATGACGAAGGCGATTAACGCGACGAATCCGACAATCATCGTCGTCAAGACAATCGGGTTGTCCCAGCCATCCGAACTCGCCGAGCTGACACCGTACAAGACGCCACCAAAACCGAGCGTCGATAAGACGAGTGACAAATAGTCGAGCGATTGATCTTTATTCTGGACCATGACGTTCTCGGCTTTCCAAATGGCGAGACCGAGACCGATGATAGCGAGCGGGAGAATCATCTCAAACAAGACGCGCCAGTCGTAATACTCGACAATGTAACCTGAAAGCGTCGGTCCAATGGCTGGTGCGGAGATCATGACGAGACCGAAAATCCCCATCGCCGTTCCACGTTTTTCACGCGGGAAACTGACGAGCATGACGTTCATGAGGAGTGGCCCCATCGTCGAGGCACCGACCGCTTGAATCATCCGACCGGCGAGCAAGATGCCGAAGTTCGGTGAAAACGCGGCGATGGCCGTCCCGACAGCGAAAATCGCCATCGAGGTGATGAAGAGGCTTCGGTTCGAGAACCGGGTGATCAAGTAGGCCGATGCTGGGACGAGCACACCCGTCACGAGCATGAAGCCGGTCGCGAGCCATTGGACGGTCGAGTAGTCGGCAATCTCCAAATCGACCATGATCGATGGGAGTGCGACGTTAAGTAACGAGTTGTTGAGGAAGGCGATGAACGCCCCGGCAAAGAGGACCGCGAGCATGAGATACGGCGGTTTCTTTTGGAATTCTGGTTTCATACGAGTTGCTCCTTTATGTTCTGAATAGTTATATACTAGTAAGTGTCGATGTCATGATTTTATACCCGTCGTATAAATAAATCAACCATTTTGTACTATCGGTTCAAAATGATATACTGAATCTATAAATGAAACAGAACGGAGCAGGAAATGATATGAAAGATAAGAAACGAAAAGTCGCCGATGTCGCCATGAACCTCTTCATTGAGAACGGGGTCCAACAGACGTCGGTCCAAGAAATCATTGAACGGGCGAACATCTCGAAAGGGACGTTCTACAATTACTTCGCCTCGAAGACGGACTGTGTCGCCAATATCCTTGAGAACTTGCGCTATGACGCCGGCCAGCGCCGCATCGAGATGCAGATGGGGCGGGACAAGCGTGACAAGGACGTCTTTATCGAGCAGATTTCCATCCTCATTCAATTAAATGAAGAGCGGAACCTCCACGCCTTATTTGAGTCGATCATGTCGGCGAATGAGCCCGAGCTGAAGAAGCTCGTCTTGCAGCACCGTGTTTATGAGATCGAGTGGCTCGCCATGCGCTTGACCGAGATTATCGGTGAGGAGATTCGTCCGTACTCGGTCGAGTTGACCGTGCTCTTCAATGGGATGTTGCAACACATCTTGTTCACGCTCCGCATCACGAACACGGCCTATTCGATTCAGAAACTGATTCGTAACTTATACGCCTACGTCGAGCTGATGGCGGCCCGTATGGTCGAGACGAACGAGCATATTTTAAATCCGGTCACAGTCGATCAGATGCGTGGTACGACTGATAAAAACCTCGTCACAAAAGACGAACTGATTGAGATGGCGGAACGGATTCGCGCACACGTCAAGATGACCGAAGAACAAGCGGATTTGTTTGAGGCAATCACGTATGAGTTGCATCAAGACCGGCTTCGTAAAATTGTCATCGAGCAATTGCTCAAGCCGTTCCAACGTCTGTTCAAAGGAGTGACGGGGGAGACCGAAGTTCAGAAATTTACGAATCTCGTTTGGCTGTATACACGGACACACTAACGACAAAAAAAGATTGGTTGCTGTAATATAGAAGAAACACGGTACGAAAATAAATCTCAAAATATTCCACGAAAAAGAATTGATTCCTACAAATTCATGCGCTACAATCAAATTACCGAAAGCGCTTTCGGGAAGAGGAGAATGACATGGGTACGATTTATGATTTAGCAAAAATAACCGGCTTTTCGATTACGACCGTCTCCAAAGCGTTGAACAACTACAAGGACGTCAGCGAAAAGACGAGAGCCAAAATATTACAAGCCGCGGCTGAGATGGACTATCTGCCGAACGCGCACGCGCAGTCGTTATCGACGAAAAAGTCGTGGGCGATCGGGGTCATGTTCTCAGAAGCGAATGAAGTCGGAATGAAACATCCGTTCTTTAACGGCATCATCGAAAGTTTCCGTCACGCGACCGAGGAGCACGGCTATGATTTGATTTTCGCCTCGCGTAACCTCCGGAATCGTGACATGAGTTACCTCGAACACTTCAAACATCGAGCGGTCGACGGCATCGTCGTCATTTGCTCGGACCGGATGGACGAACAAGTACAAGAACTCATGCAAAGCGACATCCCAATTGTCGTGGTCGACATGGACAGCGCCAACTGTAGCGTCGTCTACTCGGACAATACGGAAGGTGCCCGCATGGCTGTGAACTACTTGTATGAGTTAGGCCATCGCCACATCGCTCACATCGCCGGAGATACGTCGATTGACGCTGGGGCGGCCCGGGTGAAAGGGTACGAGCTCGCCATGCAAACGCTCGACTTGCCGATTCAGCCAGGATACTTGGTCAACGCCGGGTTCTTCTCGGTCGAAGAAGGCAAGCAGGCGATGGAGAAGTTGTTACAATTGGCGTCACCGCCGACGGCTGTCTTTGTGGCAGGCGATCAAATGGCAATCGGGGCAATCGAAGCCGTCCATGAACACGGTCTCCGGGTCCCGGAAGACATCTCGATTATCGGCTACGATGACATCGAGATGATCAAGTACATCACGCCGAAACTGACGACAATCCGGCAAGACACGGACGAAATCGGAGAGGCGGCGGCCGAGCTGCTCATCGAGCAGATGACAGCCAAAGAACGACGGACTGAACGTCGCGTCATCCCGGTCACATTGATTGAACGGGCATCGTGCGCGCCAGTCAAAAAGTAAACAAGTCACGATGATGTTTCGAAGTCGCTCTGTTCGCTTCAGCGGAATGGAGAGAAGAGAGCGATTTCGAAAATCATTCACCCCAAATCGAAACCGCTTTCGATATTTTATTTCGATTCTTTCGAAAGCGCTTTCGAAAATTATTTGCCTCTTCTTGTAAACGCTTTCTCAAAAACACTTATAAAGGATGGTTCACACATGCGTAAAAAATTAGTTAGCTTACTCTCTATCGGAGCACTATCAGTCGGTGTCTTGGGCGCATGCTCAAATGACGAAGGGTCTTCAGAATCGTCAAACGGCAAAGACGACGTACTTAAAGTTTGGTCGTTCACGGATGAGCTCAAAGAACCAATCAAAACATACGAAGAGAAGAACGGCGTCAAGGTCGAATTGACCATCGTTCCAATCGCGGACTATCCGACAAAACTTAAGCCGGCACTTGAAAGCGGCGTTGGGGCACCGGACGTCTTCACAGGCGAAATCGCGTTCCTCAAGCAATGGGTTGACGCAGGCTACTGGGAAAACCTTTCAGACGAGCCTTACAACGTCAATGAAATCTCAGACGACTACATCCCTTACGTCTTCGACCTCGGGAAAGACAAAGATGGCAACGTGCGCGCTCTCTCATGGCAAACGACACCAGGTGGCGTCTACTACAAACGTAGTTTAGCGAAAGAAGTCCTCGGTACGGACGATCCGACTGAAATCGGCAACATGATGAGCTCGATGGACGGCGTCTTCGAAGTTGCTGAGAAGATGAAGCAAAAAGGCTACAAGATGTTCCCAGACGAAGGCGCGATCCGTTGGTTCTCACAAGGCGCGAACCCAGAAGCATGGGTAAACGACAAGAACGAACTCGTGTTGACAGAAGACAAGATCAACTACATGGACTACGCGAAAGAACTTCGTGAGAAACAATACACGGCACTCGCTCCAGAATGGTCACCATCTTGGTTCGAAGGCATGTCGAAGCCAATCAAAGTTAAAGAAGGCGGCAAAGAGACAGAGACACAAGTCTTCTCTTACGTCCTCCCAACATGGGGTCTTCACAGCGTCTTGAAAGACAGCGCGAAATGGTACGCAGGCGTCATCGCGGACCAGAAAGCCAAACACGCGGATAGCGTCGAGGCGTAAGCTGGATCCATCCCTGCCGCTACAGGGGTGGATTTTTTGTGTGGAACCGATTCAAGCGGGGAACGTATGAAGTATGGAGAGGAGGACGGATGATGGAGTCACACCATAGAACGGATCAAGAGCGGGAACAGGGTAAGACGACCACGCTTATGATGATGTCGTTGCTGTGCTGGTTCATGTACGGTTTGCTCTATGGGTTTGTCTATTCGAATGTCCTCATGATCTTTATTGTGTTGTTCTCTTCTTTTTTAGGCGTGAGAGGACTGATGGAACGGGACAAACGGATTGAACGGGAACGGGAAATTTGTGATCTCGGTGTGGAGATTGATTCGGAAGAAGGGGAGATGTTGATGAAACGTGAATATGCGACGTACGAAGTGACAGGCTATGACGACAAAGGAAAAATCAAGTTCATTCACTTGAAGGAAGGCGAGTTCGTATTGCCGGTCGAGATCAAAGGCGACGACTTGACGAAAATCAAGAAGATGATGGAGCTCAACCCAGGAGTGACGGTCATCGTCCACGCAGCGGTGGATCAGAAACGGATGCGTCTACAGGAGATTGACGGTTATTCGCTCAGGAAGGACGGATAACGATGCCCATCGCCAAACTGATGTCACGAGATGAGTCATGTGATGTAACGATTGAAAGCTACGCCTATGCCTATCCGGACGCCGACAACATCCATGACGCGGCCTGGCATCGCAACTGGGTCGGGCTTCATACGCCGGACCATCGCATCACATTCGATGACGTCATGCTCGACAGCCTGCTCGTGGCTCACTACATACCAATGTTCGAGTCATTCGTAGCGGGCGACGTATCCGAAGTTGAGTTTGAGCCGACCGAACCGTTCGTCAGCTTGAAGGTGACGAGAAGGGACGGGGATGGGGATGAGGTCATGGTAAAGGGATATCTCGAACATCCGCTTGAAGGAGAGTCTGAGGAGCTTGCGTTCACGTTTGAGACGTCTGTGAGCAATGTGACGCGTTTTTTGGAAGGGTTACATGCCATCGCCGACGCGTACCCGATTCGTGATCTGTAATCGAAAGCAGCCACCGCTACGAATAGGCTGGCTGCTTGTTAATGAATGATTTCTTTTCTAGCTTGAACGCCAGCTGCGAACAGACAGACGACTCCTAGCACGAACGGGATGACAGACTCTAGGGCGATACCGGCAAGGAACGAGGCGCTCATCAGTGAGCAGAACGCGACCGTATAATGTCGTTTCATCTATGTACCAACTCTCATACTCATTTTCCTAAATATAACAGCCCTTCTCATCGCTGAGAAGGGCTGTCGTTATTTGCTTAGGCTGACGCTTTGTCTGCGTCTTCTTGTGCTTTCAACTCTTCACCGTACGAGACGCGGTCTTGCATGCGGACGAACGGGAGGTAGACGGCTACGGCCATCGCGATTGTAACGATTTGCAAGAGCGCTGCACGCCATCCGCCGATTAAGAAACCAGAGATAATCGGTGGTGTCGTCCATGGCACTTGAAGTGCGTTGAACAGGTCGACCCAGCCCCAAAGGATTGAGAAGTACACCATGAACGATGCGATGGCAGGAACGATAACGAACGGTACGAACATGATCGGGTTGAACACGATCGGCATCCCGAAGATGACCGGCTCGTTGATGTTGAAGAGACTTGGTGCAAGCGAGAGCTTACCGAGTTGCTTCAAGTGAGCCGAGCGGGCGACGATGAGTGTTGCGATAATGAACCCGATTGTGATGCCTGATCCACCGAGCTTCGTGAACACGTCGAGGAACTGGATTGTAACGATTTTCGCGTTCTCACCGGCAAGGAGTGTTTCACCCGCATCGAGGAGTGCTTGGTTTTGAAGCGCGTTAGCTGTAAGGAGTGGTCCCTTAATCCCCATGAGGATGGCAGCACCGTGAATTCCACACCACCACATGACTGACATGAGCACCACGATGATGACGGCTCCGGCAAGTGTGTCTGTCAAGTTTTGAAGTGGTGCTTGAAGCACGTCATAGACGACTTCTGTGAACGTACGCTCGGCAACCGCTTTCATTTTTTCGACTAACATATTTGTTGACATACCTGCTGCGCAGAAGAGTCCGATTTTCATCATTTTTGATCCATTCCTTTCAATTGGTTGATTTCGTTTTGCATGTTCATCATATAGCCGAGCATCTCTTTGACGAGGATCGTGTTTATTAAGTGGTCTTGCGCGTGCACCATGAGGACTCCGACCGTAGCCGTTTTCCTTTGTGCCTCGAGTGTGACGAATTTCGTCTGGATGGCGTGTGCTTCTTTTAATGTCGCGTCACCAGCTTTGACCGCTTCAGCCGCTTCTTCTGCTTTGCCTTCTTGCATCAACAGCATCGCATGATGGTAGCTTGCTTTCGCGTCGCCTGAAAGGGCGATTAAACCGAAGATATCTTCGGGAGTAATTTCGATTGTTTCAGAAACCATAGTATCTCTCCTTTTTGTATGGATAATCAAAATTCATAGGTACAAATTATACAAGATGATAGTAGTACGATACTGCTTACATGTAAGCCCTTTCTTTTGTCCGAAATGCGAACATAAAAAAACGCACACGAGAACAATCTCTCGAGCGCGTTTAGGACTTGATGTTTGAGACTTTGAGCATCTTCACATGGCGGAAATGATGTGTCGAGCGCGATACGTCGAAGATTTGACCGTTCGTCAAATAGACGGTGTTGTCGACGAGGAGGGCCGGATCGTTTTCGTTCAACCCGAGTAGTTTGGCATCTTCTGCGTTCAAAAAGTCGGCGTAAATGACACGATCGGCGAAACCGATGGCGAGTTTTTGGTCGTTGCGGAAGTAGTTGTAAATCGACTTCTCGGTGATGTTCCGATCGAGATAGACGACAAGGTCTTTCCGGAAATACGAATCCTCGACCGAGAACGGATGGTCATCGACGAGACGAAGGCGTTTGACGTAATAGACGGGTGTGCCGATATCACACTTCATCCGCTCGGCCACTTCATCGTTCGCTGTCGTCAATTCGAAATCTAGGACGCACGTCTCGACTTTCCGTCTACTGAAGTCACTCGTGAGACCTTGCAACTTCTCGAGGTTCACATAATCGCTCATATAATGGTCACGGACGAAGACACCGCTCCCTTGCACTTGATAGACGTAGCCTTTATTGACAAGAATCTCAATCGCTTTTCGGATCGTGTTGCGGCTGACGCCGTATTTCGTGGCGTATTCTTCCTCGGTGAGGAGCTTGTTCGTATGTTGATAGACGTGATTCATAATATCCGTCTCAATCTGTTCAGCGACTTGCTTATACTTTGGACCCATGACTTTCTGCACCTTTCGCAACAAAATTTGTAGGTATGAATACGCTATCAGTATATTAGAAATTATAGATTGATGGACGACAATCCTTCGGCATTTGTTGAAAAACGTCGAACGATTGTGAAGAGAATCCTTGAAAATGGCGAAACGAATTTGAAAGGGTTTCGTATAGAAAAGGAGAAGAGTTGAGGAGGAGATGGATATGGCACAATCAGTTCGAATGGAACGAGAACGAGAATGGAAGCAACGGCATACACGCATCGGGTACGTCTTATTAACGGTCGTCATCCTGACGTTCGCGTTGATGTTCGTTGGACAGACGACGTGGATGACTGTCCCGCTCGGTCTCGTCGGAATCGCCCTGCTCGTCTCGGACGTGGCGAAATATCGGATGAGACGGTCGTTTCTGGTCAATCCTGTCGCCAAAAAGATGCTCCGCTGGCAATTAGGATACGAACTCGTAAATACGAGTGTGCTTGTCATCATGGTCGGTGGGCTATTGATCTTTAGTCGAGACAACCTCTATTGGGCGTTCGCTGTCGTCATCTGGGGAATCATGGCCGAGATTGTGTCGCGCCGTTTGAACGGGACACTACAAGAATATGACCCAATCTTACGCGCCCTCGAGTTGGAGGAAGCACGATGAAGGAACGGATCGAACAGGAACGGGCGTGGTTTCGTTCGTTTCAACAACTCATCTTTGGGATTGTCGGTGTCTTGTTGACTGTCGTCTTTCCAGTTATAGCATGGACGGATCATCTGTTTTGGGGAATTCTCTATATCGGACTAGCGCTCGTTCCCGTCAATGTTATGTATATTCGACGGTCCCGGATGCGGCGGACATTGAATCCGAAATTGTCGCATCTCTATCGCCGACAGGTCGGAAGTGACTGCTTCAATACGATTGCCTTCTTTATCGCTTTAAATGGTGGTGAGTTGTTTGAGTCGAACGTTCTGTATCTAGGTGGGCTGCTCATGCTTATAGTAGCAGGGTTGTTGACGATACGAATCGAAAAGCGGATGAAAGAAGAGGATGTGTGGCTTCCTACATACGAACAGCTTAGGGGGTGAGCGGATGGAATATTCTATTCAAAAAGAAGTCCAATCGATTAAACGAATTCAACGCTTTGGGGGCGCGGTTCTGGGCATCTACATTCTATTAATGATTGTTGCGCTTCTATTCGAAAAGATGTTATTGATTCCTTTAATGTGGACCATCGCCGTGTTCCTTATTTTCATGGGGCATAAACAATACCGTCTCCTTCGCTATGTCTCGACGCACTCAAAAAGCTTACAGTGGCTAAAGGTCGAATATGCGGACACTTGGATTAGCGCGATGTTGATGGGAACGTTTATGACGACCTTGCTCACAACGGAGTCGCTTGGATTTGGGATTGGACTTCTATTTGGGATTTGGGGTTTAACTGAAAATCATCGGAAACGATTCATTGAACGTCAGTTGAAAAAGCATGATCCTCATGCACCGACGTATGAAGAATTGATGGAAAGGATGAGCTAAATGGAACTGTCACCACAATCAAAACAACAGATTGATACGATTCTCCGGTTTGAGAAGTGGACGAGTTGGGGTTTCGGTATAACTGTCTTCTCAGCGGTCGTTGGGATGTTAATTTACGCATCGTACTGGGACATGCCCGAGTCACTTATCCTTGTGCTCTTAGTGTCGGTTTTCGCTCTGATGATTAGCATCGAAACGACTCGATTTCTCATGTGGCGTCGGTTCGTGAAAAATGGACAGGCACGGAAATTGCTTACGCTCCGGTATACGATTTATTTGATTGGGGTTAGCGCAATCGGATACTACGGGATTGTCGTATTCTATGAGACGCCACAACCGCAGTCATTTCAGGCGTTCTTGTTGTCGCAAGCCTTTTTCTGGGGAGCTGCCTTTTTCGGGAAGTGGCTCGATCGCATCATCCAAAAGCATGACGGCCATTATTTGACGGGGGAGGATTTAAAACTGATTCGGGAAGCGCGCGACATCGAGAAGGAGCAAGGTCATGGATAAACGGAGCCAAATGCGTGAATTGACGGCGTTCGACCAGAGAAAGCATTCCACACAAGTGTTCTTGTCAGCGGTGTTGGCCGCACTTCTATTTTTCTCATTAGAGTATAATTGGCTATCACCCATGACAGTCATATTTCTCAGTATCGCAGCGGGTCTTCCCGATTTTCGTAAGATGTGGCAACGCGAGAATATTAAAAAACAATTTTTGAAGTCGGATGCAGCAAAGCGGCTCATCCATCTTAACTCCATCTTTGGGCTCGTGACGCTACCATTCTTCCTAGTGTGGATTTACGCATTGCTCACGGATTGGATTTCACTTCAAGCGTTCGCTTTGATTGGGCTAGGAGCTTACATGCTCGCCATTCTTGAGCATCGTCTTTATGAGCGGCATATGGCTCAGCTCGACGAGCACTACGTCACGGAAGCCGAATTGCGAGAAGAACAAAAGTGGGGGAGCGCTTAGGCGCTTCCTCTTATATGTTAAGGAGGATAATGATGAATCGGAAAGTATGGATCATTTCAGGTCCGGCTGGTGTCGGAAAGTCGACGACGGCGAGATGGCTCGCTCAAAGCATGGAGAAGAGTGCATACGTGTCAGGCGATGACATCAGTCATATGACGGTGTCCGGTCGTGAAAGACCGTGGGAGACCGAGCGGGCAAACGATTTGGTTTGGAAGAATATCGTCGCGTTGACTGATAATTTTCTTGAGGCGGGATATGACGTCGTCGTGGACTGGGTCGCCTTTTGGCAAGACGTGAAGCGTTACACGGCTCACTTGATTGAACAAGGTGTCGAAGTGCGCTACGTCATCTTATGGGCGGAGCAAGACGTTCACATCCAACGCGATCAGCATAGGCCGAGCGATGCGCAGATGGGGGAGCGGGTCATCATATTGCGGAACGAGTTTCTAAGTTCGGGTGCACCGGACCGTTACTATTTAGACAACACGGTCGGTGAGTTGAGCGAAACGATTCAACAGCTTCAAGAAAGCGAACAATTCGTGCTGACAGATTTGCAACAGAGTGGAGCCAGTACATGAGGATTGCGACGTTCAACCTCTGGAACAATCCGACATTATGGTCGGAGCGGATCGAGTCCATCTGTGCCACAGTGAAGATGATTAACGCCGATGTGCTGGCGCTTCAAGAAGTCAAAACGCATGTGGAAGGGGAGAAAGGCATCAGTGTAGCCGAGCAGATTGCCCACGAAACGGGCTATCCGTTTTGCGTGTTTCTCGCCTATCCGGATTCACCCGGTGAAGGGCTCGCTGTCTTAAGTAATATTCCGCTCGATACGAATGATGCGATTTGGCACCACGAGGTAGAAGAAGAGAACTACTGTGCGATGCGAGTGACGTTTCAAGCAGGAGGTCACGCGTTCGGATTGACGAACGTCCATCTGAATTGGAGGTCGCCGGTCATTCGGGAAGCGCAAGTGCGAGCGGTCCGCGAGTGGATCGGTGAGGGAGAACGTTACGAGCTATTATGTGGTGACTTCAATGACAATCCGCAGTCGGAGATTTATCGTGATTTGACCGCACATCGTTGGATCGATGTCGCCACATGTGATCGTGGAGGGGATGAGCCGACGCTGGATTATGTACACAATCCGTATTTGAAACAGGATGCCTTGCTGAAACGACCGTCGCGTTATGATTGGATGTTATTGCGTCACGACGAAGGAAACGTCCCGCTCATCTCGAGCGTGGACGTGTTTGGGAAGACGTCCGATTCAATCACCGACATGCTGCCGAGTGATCACTATGGAGTCTTACTCGATCTCGACATCTCTTAAAAAAGGGGGAACGCTTAGTTAATCTGTACCCCATGTAAAGGACATTAATAAAAAAACTTATGCTGCTTCAAGGAGATGATTCCTGTACTGTACGGGAGTCATCTTTTT
>NZ_JACSLP010000009.1:0-75861 GCF_018618175.1 Exiguobacterium sp. s50 | reverse complement strand
AATTCACTCCCAATATGATTTAGTCCAGTGTACACAAAAAACCTGAGCAATAGACTTTTTTAAGTGTCTACTACTCAGGGTACAGTTTATATTGGAGGACGCGTTTTTATAATTTCTCCCGAGTCTGGTAGAAACAAGATTTTGTCTCCAGAATCGATTTCAAATAAATAGACACGGTTTGGTTGGAACGGATTCCAGCCTTCGTTCACCACACCAACACCGTCCACATAGTTCACGTTCTTATACTCTTGTTGAAGGCGATACTCCGCTTCAGCGACCGAATAGTGCGGTAACCCGAAGTAAATCGCTCCAGCAATCAATAATGAAAAGATGACTCCCATTCTTATCCGATATCGGTTTTCTAAACTCTTTAGGCCAATCAACGTCACGATAATCATACTGGTCGCCGTTCCAAACGCCGCCGAGTTTCCATACCAAGCCTCATTTACGACCATCATTCCTCCAATGGCCAATATCCCGAACATCCACCACCACTTCATCCCCATCACCTCTCTTCAATTATCCCAAAAACAGGAAAATAGGCAACTTCATTTTGGTTTACTCCAACCGATTCAAACGTTTGATTCCCCGGGAGAGTGGAATATCGGACAAGAGAACGGATTTTGAATGAGGAGGCATTTTATGAACATCCCAACCATTAAACTACATGATGGCTACGAGATTCCGGCCATCGGGCTCGGCACCGTCTATTTACGAGGTGAACCGGGCGTCGACGCCATCACGAGCGCCATCCGCAACGGCTATCGTCTCATCGACTCGGCGATTCGCTATGACAATGAAGGTGCCGTCGGCGAAGCCGTCCGCCAATCTGGCATCCCGCGCGAGCAGCTGTTTTTGACGTCGAAGCTGCGGGCTCAATATTTTAATTATGATGATGCACTCGAGATGATTCGTGAGTCACTCTATCGGGCGAACCTCGACTATTGGGACTTGTTCCTGTTGCATTGGCCGAACCCGAAACAAGACAAATACGTGGAGGCGTGGCGCGCACTCATCCAAGCGAAAGAGAACGGGTGGATCCGCTCAATCGGCGTCTCGAACTTTATGCCTGAGCACCTCGACCGTTTGATTGAGGAGACGGGTGAGACACCGGTCATCAACCAAATCGAGCTCCACCCATACTTCTCCCAAGTGGAACAGCGTCAAGCTGACAAAGAGCGCGGCATCATCACTGAGGCATGGAGTCCGTTGAGCCGAGCCCGGACCGTCACGCATGACGAGACGATTGCGGAACTAGCAAGACAAAAAGGCAAGACCGTGTCTCAAGTCATTCTGCGTTGGCACGTCCAACTCGGTGTCATCCCGCTCCCCCGTTCGTCGAGCGAGTTGCACCAAAAAGAGAACCTCGACGTCTTCAACTTCGAATTGACCGAGGACGAGATGGAGACGCTCAACGCCCTGACGAAGCCGGACGGCCGTATCGATAATCAAGACCCGAGAGAATACGAGGAATACTAAAAAAAAGATTGAGCCGTCTGGGCTCAATCTTTTCTCGTTAAAACGCCGGAATCGCCGTTTCTTCGTAATTCTCTTCCAAGAACGCGCGGACTTCGTCACTTGTGAGTGCTTCGCCGAGTTTCTGGATCGCTTCTTCATCTTTGTTGTCTTCACGAGCAACAAGCGTGATGGCGAAGTCGTTCTCGACACCTTCCGTCAAGAGAGCATCGCTCTTCGGCGTCAAGCCGAGTGGAGCCGCGTAAGCCGGCGTCATGAGGACCGCATCGACGTCATCATACGCACGCGCGAGCATGAGCAAATCGACTTCCTCGAACTTGAGGTTCTTCGGGTTTTCGGTGATATCGGCTTGCGTGTAATACGAACCGTTCTTCTCACCGAGCTCAATCACGTCGTGCTGTGCGAGCAACGAGAGCGAGCGATCGATGTTTGAGACGTCATTCGCGATGGCAATCGTCGCGCCTTCCGGGATATCGTCCATGTTGTCATACTCTTTCGAATAGACACCGTAGTTGGCGAAGTAAATCGGTTCGATTGGGACGAGGTTGGCGTCATTGCTGCGGTTGAACTCTTCCATGTACGGGACGTGTTGGAAGAAGTTCGCGTCGACTTCTTTTGCTGCGAGCGCCGTGTTCGGTTGGACGTTGTCACCGAGGACGACGATTTCGAGCTCGATGTTGTCTTCTGCGAGTTGCTCTTTCGCGATTTCAAGCATATCCGTCATCGGTGGGATGAGCGATGCGACTTTGAGCGTCTGCGGCTCGTTTGACGGGGCTTCCGTCGTGTTCGTTTCTGAATCGTTCCCACACGCCGCGAGGACGAGTGTGAGTGAGGCGAAAAGCGCCAATAATTTTTTCATAAGTTCTCCTTCTTTCTTTAGGTAATTAGCGTTTGTCGATGAGCCGAGCCACCGTCGTACCGGTGAACTGAATCATCTGAACGAAGACGAGCATGATGAGAATCATATACATCATCAGCTCCGTCTTGAACTGCTGATAGCCGTAGCGGATGGCAAAGTCACCGATGCCACCGCCCCCGACCACCCCCATGATGGTCGAGTACGAGATGAAGCTAATGATTGACGTCGTAAGCCCGAGGACGAGACCGGAACGGGCCTCGACGTACAAGAACTTGAAGATGACGTCTTTGATGGACGCCCCCATCGACACGGCCGCTTCGACGACGCCGCGCGGGACGTCAAGGAGTGACTGCTCGACGAGTCGCGAGTAATGGGCGATGGCGATGATGGCGAGCGGCACGGTTGCCGCCGCCGTCCCGATGGCCGTTCCGATGATGAGCCGCGTAAATGGAATCAAAAACACGACGAGTAACAGGAACGGGAATGAGCGGACGATATTGACGATCAAGTTGAGCACGGAGAAGACGGCCCGATTCTCTAACAGCTGCCCTTTCCGTGACAAATAGAGCCACGTCCCGAGCGGCAGACCGAGCAGGACGGCCGCGAGAATCGAGACGCCGACCATGATGAACGTCTCCCCGATCGATTGCCAAATCTCAGTCTGATATTGCAGGAGCACCTCAGGCATGTGGTTCACCTGCCTTCTTCAGTTGATTGACGAACCAGGACGGATTGTCGTCGATGTCTGCGACCCCGCTCGGAATGACGTCAATCGTCTCATACACCGAACCGTCCGTCATGACGGTCACGCGGTCGCACACTTGTTTGATGACGTCCATCTCATGCGTCACGATGACGATGGTGACGCCGAGCCGCTCGTTAATCGACTTCAACACGCCGAGCACTTCGGCCGTCGTGTTCGGGTCGAGCGACGACGTCGGCTCATCACATAACAAGACGTGCGGTTCGTTCGCGAGCGCCCGCGCGATGGCGACACGCTGCTTTTGACCGCCACTGAGCTGCGCCGGGTACTTGTCTTTGAACGACTCGAGCCCGACAAAACGAAGGCACTCGAGCACCCGGGCCTCATGCGTCGCCCGCGGTCGACCGGCCAGCTTCAACGAGGCGGCCACGTTGTCATAGACGGTCTTGTTCGCGACGAGATTAAACTGTTGGAAAATCATGCCGATGACGTGACGCTTCTCGCGTAGTTGTCGACTCGACAGGCTCGTCAACTCATCGCCATCAATCGTGACTTGCCCTGTATCCGGTGTCTCGAGCAGGTTCATCAGTCGGAGCAACGTCGATTTGCCGGCTCCGCTCGCGCCGATGATGCCATATACCTCGCCACGCTCGATTTGAAGCGAGACGTCACGGACGGCTGCGTCGCGGCCGAACTGTTTGCTGACATTCGTTAACGTGATCATAGATGGTTCCTTTCTCTCATGGGAAAACTGGGTCAACCTCGTACCCCATTTTAGCGAACTAAAGCAAACTTGTCAGGTGAGGTGCTTCACAAAAAAAGAACCGCACGTGGCGGTTCACTTTAACGGGTGCTGTTTGAAATGCTCAGCGATATGGCGCCGCATCGATTCACGATTCTCGGCAAAGATTCGATGTCGATGGCCGTTCCCCCCTGATGGATGGGGAAATCCGCTCACGACGCGTTCTGGCGCGATAATGCCCTTGTCGACGAGCGTCTCGACGGCTCGATGGACGTTAATCCCCATCGGCAAGATGAGTGCGTCCTCGAGGACGGCCATCTCGTCGGCGAAACCCCCTTCGACATAAGACCGAAATAAATCCGTCTTTAACATATCTGGACTCGACCCGTTGTAGTTCTTCCCTTTATAAAAGACCGGATACGGCAACACCGCCGTGTTCTGCACGAGATGGTTCGCCTCGCCGAACAAGTCGAGCGTCGTCGGAATCCCAAGGTGGTGATGCAACTCCAAGTCGTCGAGCATCGTCACCAAGTTCTTGCGAATCGGTCCGGAGAAGCTGCCTCGTTGTTTGACAGCTCGGAGCGCCTCCTCGTCGGGCGCGTCCGCCAAATCACGAATCGCCTCGAACGATTGCCGCATTTGATACAGTCCCGGCGTAATCCCTGCGATGACGACTTTGGCGTTCGGGTTGATGTATTCGAACGGCGCATAATAAATCGTCAGTTGCTTGTTCGGGTCCTCCTCGAGCAGGAACGGTTCACTCTTCAGTGTCGTCTCCTCCAGGTCGGGCAGTTCGAGAATATGTTGTTTATAGCGTTGAAATAAATCGGTACGTGTCGGCATGATTGTCCCTCCTCTGTTTCTGTTCTTTCCCCAAACCGCCAAATCCTATCAGAGGATGGTGAACTCGTTTCGCGCATTGACGCGGCACATCCGCTTTTGTATAGTTAGGAACGACAAAACGAATAGGAGTGACCAATTTGACTCCAACAGAACCGACGACACGACTCCTCGATCTCCTCAGTGAGCGACATGACCAAATCCGCCGCATCAGCGAGCGGGCTTGGAACGAGCAACACGATATCTACATCTCCAACTCCGAATGGTACGTGCTCGCCCGGATTTATCAAACAAAACCGACCATTGCCGAAGTGACACGCAACGTCCACATCTCCCGTCAAGCGATCCATAAGCTCATCAAGAACTTGAAAGCGAAGGAACTCGTCACGGTGACCGATCATCCGACGAGTCGAAAAGATAAATGTATCGAGCTGACCGAGCTCGGGGTCCGTTGCTACGAACAGAACGAGGCACTGAAAGCCGAACTCGAACAAAAAATAGCCGATTCACTCGGTGATGACGCGTTCCGACAACTGAAAATGTTGTTGAAAGCCGACTGGAATTTGTAATCTCTCCTAACGATTGGGAGGGATTTTTTTGTGTCATATCTCACCTCAAATGTCAACCGAGTTGACATTTCGTGTCATGAACTACTATACTTGATGAAAGGAAGAGGTGATCGATTTGTTCAAAACTGGTGATTTAATCATCTATTCGACCCACGGAGTTTGCCGCATTGACGACATTTCCGACATGACGGTCGCGGGTGAGACGAAGTCGTACTACACGCTCCATCCCATCAATAACGCACAGAAGTTGCAAATCAGTATCCCCGTCGATAGTGATAAAGTGATGATGTTGACGCTCCTTGAAGCGAAAGAAGCAAAAGAGATCCTCGAATCGTTCCGCTCGCCGGGTGTCGAATGGAATCCCCATCCGAACAACCGCAATCGCGAATTCTTGAACGTCGTGCACTCGGGTAACCGTCACGAGATTGCTCAAGTCATCAACACGCTTGCTCGCCGCCAAAGCGAAGCTCTCTTGTTGAACAAAAAGTTATATGAACAGGACCGTAAGATTCTAGAGAACGCTAAAACGATCCTCGTGAAAGAACTTTCGCTCGCGCTTGAATTATCGGAAGAAATTATCGATCAACAAATTGCTGCTTATTTGAGCGAAGAACCTGTCGCCACTACTTGATTGGCCCCTTCCGTGCGAAGAGGTCTTTTTTTTATGCGAAAACTGAAAAGAAAAAGCGAGAATATGAACATATCCTCGCTTGTACTCGCTTAATTGTGGACGACGCCTTTCTCTTTCAGGCCGAGCGCCATCGCTGTCGATTCGTGAATCGTCTTGAACAGTTCCGGGTGATCGGAGAGTGATACGCCATAAGACGGCACCATCTCTTTGATTTTCGGTTCCCATTCCGGCATCCGGCTTGGGAAGCACTGCTCGAGTACTTTTAACATGACGTGCACGGCCGTCGATGCGCCCGGTGACGCACCGAGAAGTGCTGCGACCGATCCATCTTCGGCGCTGACGACTTCCGTTCCAAACTGGAGTGTCCCTTTACCGTCTGGCGTGTCTTTGATGACTTGGACGCGTTGTCCGGCGACGACAATTTCCCAGTCCTCATTCTTCGCGGTCGGAATGAATTCGCGGAGCTCGTCCATCCGTTTGTTGTGCGACAAGAGCACCTGCTCAATCAAATATTTCGTGAGCGGCATCTCTTTCGCCCCAGCCGCGAGCATCGTCACGACGTTGTATGGTTTGACCGATTGGATGAGATCGAGGTTCGAGCCCGTCTTCAAGAACTTCGGCGTAAAGCCGGCGAACGGTCCGAACAACAATTCTTTGCGCCCTTCGATGAAGCGCGTGTCGAGGTGCGGCACCGACATCGGCGGTGCGCCGACTTTCGCTTTGCCGTATACTTTCGCGTTGTGCTGTTCGATGACGTCACGGTTCTTACAGACGAGGAACAGACCGCTCACCGGGAATCCACCGATGTGCTTCGACTCCGGGATGCCTGTCTTTTGAAGGAGCGGTAGGCTGCCGCCACCGCCGCCGATAAACAGGAACGGCGCCGTGTGCGTCTCGATCGTGTTCGCCTCGATGTCTTTCACTTTCACTTCCCACAATCCGTTCGCCAACCGTTTCACGTCCTCGACGCTATGCTTGTAATTGACCTCGACGCCTTGGCCGGTCAAATGGTCAAACAGCATACGTGTAAGCGCACCGAAGTTGACGTCGGTACCTGAATCGATTTTCGTCGCCGCGATCGGCTCATCGACGGAACGTCCTTCCATGACAATCGGCATCCAGTCACGGAGTTGTTCCGGGTCATCCGATAAAACCATCCCTTCAAACAACGGATTATTTGTTAGCGCTTCCAAACGTTTCTTCAAGAAGCGGACATCGTTCTCGCCTAGGACCATACTCATATGTGGAATCGAACGGATGAACGCTTCTGGATTTTGAATCAAGCCTTTGTTGACGAGATGCGCCCAAAACTGACGCGAGATTTGGAACTGCTCGTTCACGTTGATCGCTTTCGAGATATCGAGCGTGCCATCCGGCTTCTCGGTCGTATAGTTCAACTCGCAGAGGGCGGCATGTCCCGTCCCGGCGTTGTTCCATTCGTTCGAACTCTCTTCCCCTGCACTTTCGAGCTTCTCAAACACTTTGACTTCCCACTCTGGTACGAGCTCTTTAAAAAGCGACCCGAGCGTCGCACTCATGATGCCTGCACCAATCAAAATGACGTCTGTTCTCTTTTGAACACTGCTCATGAAAACCCCATCCTTCTCCCCTGGATTTGTGTATGAGACGATTCGGTAAATCCCCATTCGCCGACTCGCCCCGTTTATAATTGTTATATTGATTATAACGCTTTTGTGATGTTTGATAAGGGTTAAGTACGGATTTCATCCATGAAACTTTTGAAGGGGGGAATGCAATCCGTGAAGCGCGGCATCCGTTTTAAAATCCCGAATACATATGGACGCTTTCTGGCCGACATGTTAAGTCCCATCGATATCACCTCTTACAGCTGGTTCGTCGGTGGTGAGGAATCGTATCGTGTGAAGAACGGCGACCTCCATCAACCGTTGTTTCCTGAAGAGACCGAGGTAGATGGCGAAACGTTTTCTCATTTGATTCATCAGGATGAGCACTATCTCATCTTCGCGAATTTAAAGGCCTTTTCGAAAGGACCGGTGAAAGACATTGAGACGTATGAGGCGTTTCGTGATAGCCATTGTGACCTTGCCCTGCTCATCGTGGACTCCACATTCGTCGATATGTACTGCAAGAATCAACAAATGATTGAATCACTCTATACGCACGCCCTATCCCGTTCCTTTGAGGACGTCGCCTATTTGACCGACGCCAACGATACGAGGACGAGTTTGACCGTCTGGTAAGCACCCGACCCTATAACGAAGGAGGATCCATCATGTCTACGTTCTATCTCATCCGTCATTGCTCGGCGACTGGCCAAGAGCCGGACGCCCCACTCACCGAGGCTGGCGAACAACAAGCACTCGCCCTCGCTGACTTTTTTCAAGACATCCCCGTCAATCGCATCATCTCAAGCGACTACACGCGAGCCATCGCCTCAATCACACCGGTCGCCACATCCAAGCAGCTGACCCTCGAGACGGAGCCGAAGTTGCGCGAGCGCATCCTCTCGCATGAACCGCGCGACGATTGGTTCGAACTGCTCCGTCATTCGTTCACCGATGCCTCGTTCCGTGTGCCAGGTGCCGAGTCGGGTCAAGATGCGACGAAGCGAATCTTGAGCGTCATCGATCCACTCGACGACATAAACGGTGCGACCGTCCTCGTGACGCACGGCAACCTGCTCGCGTTGCTTCTTCAACATGTGGATAACCGCTATGACTTCGACACGTGGCGCAATCTCAGCAATCCCGACGTCTATCGCCTTAAAATTGTGGATAACTCTTGGTCTGTGGAACGTGCCTGGTCCGTCCCTGCCTGTGGATAACGTTATCCACAGAAAAAGCCGTCTCGCAGATGAGACGGCTTTCGTTTTATTTCTCTACGAAGAACATTGAGATGGCTCCGAGCCCGACGTGTGTCCCGACCGAGACGCCCATCTGCATAAGGTAAATCTCGCCCTTGAAATCGGATTCAGCTTGAATCTTCGCCTTCAAGTTCTCGGCAATCTTTTGATCCGACGTATAGCCGATGATGACGAAGTTGGTGATGTCCTTGTCGCAGCGTTTGATGAACTCGTCCGTATAGTGCTTGAGCACTTTACGCGTTCCGCGCTCTTTGGCGACGATGGCCCCTTTGCCGTTCTTCATGCTCATGATCGGCTTGACCATCAACAGCTTGCCGATAATCGCGCTCGCGTTCGAGATGCGACCGCTTTTAATCAAGTGGTCCAAGTCGTCGACCGACAAGAAGTGCTTCACTTTCAGCTTGTACTTCTCGTTGAAGTCGACGAGCTCCTCGAACGTCGCCCCAGCTTCACGCATCTGGGCGCTCTTCATTAACAACCAGCCGCTCCCGTGGCTCATCGAACGTGAGTCGACGATATGAATCTTCACCGTCGAATCGGGATGCGCCTCTTCGAAGTATTCTTTTCCGAGCACGGCCGATTGATACGATCCGCTCGTCCCGCTCGACATACAGATGCAAAGAATCTCGTCATGTCCGCTCTCAACGGCCTCTTCCATCAGCTTCATAAATGTCGCTGGGCTCGGCATCCCCGTCGTCGGGAATTCCGGTAGCGCTTCCAACATTCCGTAAAACTCATCGGGCTGGATGTCGACACGGTCCTCATACGATTTATTGTCAATCGTGATGATGAGCGGCGCGACGCCAATCTCATATTTTGCTAAAATCTCATCGGATAAATCACAAGTTGAATCTGCTAGTAATTTTATCATGGTACCCTCCAAATAATCGCCCTTAAATGACGAGAATCGTCCTAGACCACTACGTCGATTCAGACGTCACGATAGGACTTCTCCATTGTATCAGATATGGAGGGGTAGATGTTTTTTTGCCAGGCTCGGATATGCGTTTGTTTGCTCGTGTCGAAGCAGCCATTCCTTTCGCCAGAGGCCGCCCGCATAGCCCGTCAACGTCCCGTTCGATCCGATGACGCGATGGCACGGGATGACGATGCTCAACCGGTTGCGCCCGTTGGCACTGCCGACGGCCCGCACGGCGCGGTCACGGCCGAGTGTCATGGCCAATTCGCGATACGAGGTCGTCTCGGCGTATGGAATCATGACCAGCGCTTGCCACACGTCCTGTTGAAACACCGTCCCCTGCACCTCATACGGGAACGTGAACGATTGGCGACGTCCGTTGAAATACTCCTCGATTTCTCGGTGGCACGTCTTCAACACGTCCGGCGTCATCTCCTCCGCTTCAAAGCGGACATCATCGCGTTCGACGAACAGGATGGAGCGGATGGCCGTCTCTGTCCCGACCATCTCCAGAATTCCAATCGGACTCACATAGTCCAGTCTATACGTCTCCATACAATGACCTCCATAAATAGAATGTGGCGTACGCTTCCCACCCGGCAAAGCGTTCCCCGTACTGCCTCACTTCGTCTGCCGTCAATTTGTCGCTTCGCCCGAGATGATGCTTCAATGCCTGATGCAGACCAGCGTCCGCAGCCGGGAACGCCGTCGAATCTTGGAAACACTTCATCCTTACATACGCGGCCGTCCACTCCCCGACACCGCGTAAGCTCAGCAACCGTTCATGGATCACGTCGGGTGACTCGTTGCGTAACTGCTGTTTCGACAATCGTCCGTCCGTCATCTCCTGGGCGATGCCGATGATATATTCTGCTTTCCGGGTACTGAATTGAAGCTGTCTCAGTTCACTCGGATCGAGGAGCGCGATCGTCTCTGGGGTCGGGAAAGCCCAGTACGTCACGCCGTCCACTTCACGGGATGGTCCATATTGCTCGACGAACCGTCGTTTCAACGTATAGGCGAACGACAGCGTGATCTGTTGGCCAATGACGGCCCACGCGAGCGCCTCGAACAAGTCCGGGAACCCGATCAGGCGTAGCCCCTCGTACTCTCGGACGAGCGGACGTAACAGTTCATCCGTCTCGGCCATCCGCACGAACGCCGCGACGTCTTGGTCGAGGTCGAACCAGTCGCGGACGTAGCGCTCCACGTGTTTCTGTTCCGAGCTCTCGATGTCGTCTTCCGGGAACGCGATGACGAGGCCGTGAGCCGTCTCCATGATATCCCCTAGCAGCAATCGTCCGTCCACATCGAACAGCTTTGAGACGGACGTTTGACTTGCGACATGCATCACTTCATCGTCAGAGCGTCGCAAAAATTGCAGACATTGTTGAAAATCAAACGGAGCGGTGACGTGAATCTCGAACGATGAGCGACTCATCGGCTCCCCCCTTTCGATACATGCTCGGTGAACAACCCTTGAGCCGTCGGAAGACGCGATAAAAGTTGGATGGGGTTTGAAAGCCGACCTCATAACAGATGGCGAGATTGCTCATGTCCGTCGTCCGCAACAGATGGGCCGCCTTGTCGATGCGAACCTTTTCGAGCAGACGGCGCGGCGTCTCGCCCGTCGCTTGCGTGAACGTCCGCTCGACATAGAACGGGCTCAAGCTGACGTGCTCGGCAATCTCCTCAAGCTTGAGCGGCCGTTTGTAATGCGTGAGCACGAACGCCGTCACGTCATGGACGAGCGCGCTCGCCGGACTACGGTCGACCTCGGGCTGACATCGTTTGCACGGCCGAAAACCGAACGACTCCACTTCCGCTTTCGTCTCATAAAAATCGACATTCTCCCGCTTTGGCTTTCGCGAGCGGCACGAGGGCCGACAGTAAATCCCGGTCGTCTTGACCGCGGTATAAAACTGTCCGTCATACGCCGCGTCACAGGCGAGCACTTTCTCCCACTTCTCTTCAAACGTCAGCATCTCAGTCCACCCCCTTTGTTCCAATGTATCAGATTGATTTTCGTTCACTCGTCCTGTTTCTTGCCCTTACAGTCTACATTCCCGCGATTCACGAATCTCATTGATTTTGAATCCGTCTCCCCCTTTGACTCGTACTATGATTACGCGACTCGATTGAGTACACTTTAGCTAATCAAGATTTCGAGAGTTTGTCAGAAGGAGCACATACGATGCAAAAGCGATTTTCCTGGAAACAACTGAAATGGTTGCTTCCATTCCTATTGATTGGATTGATTCTTTATCAGAGCGGTCAGGAGCTCCAAAACCTGTCGCTCGCCGCGGCGTTTCAAACGTTAGAGGCGTTGACGGGCTTCGAACAGATTGCCTTGATCGGACTCGGACTCGTCGCCGTTTTGACGATGACCGGATACGACTACTTTCTACTGCGCTCGCTCGACGTCCAGCTCCCGCTCTCGAAGCTGCTTCGCGCGGCATGGATCACTAACGCGATGAACGGCATGATCGGGTTTGGCGGCGTCATCGGCATCGCGCTCCGGACATCGCTGTATCGACCGTATACGGATACGAAGCGTTTGCTCCGGGCCATCGGTTGGATGACCCCGACGCTCATCAGCGGCTTGTCGCTGCTTGCCGCAGGAGTGCTCATCGGACTTTTCCCGGCCGGCGTGCTCACCGGAACGAAACAATGGATTTGGCCCGTGCTCCTCGCGACACTCGCCGTCCTGCCGCTCTACATATACGTGACGCGGAAACGCTCGAACTTAGATTGGACGACATTGCTCGGCTATATCGCGACGTCGCTCGCCGAATGGGTGACGGCCGGACTCGTCGCCTTGTATGCCCTGCATTTGCTCGGAGGCGAAGCACCGCTCACAGCCATGATGGGTGTCTTCATCGTCGCGACTATCGTCGGGGTCGTCTCGCTCGTCCCGGGTGGTGTTGGTTCGTTTGATCTATTATACCTCGTCGGGATGACCCAGCTCGGCATCGACCAAGAGATTGTTTTGTCTTCTTTGATCGTCTATCGCTTTGTCTACTTCATCGTCCCGTTCATGATCGGCCTGTTCTTGGCGGCTCTCGTCTTCGGGGACCAGGTCGTCAAACAGATCGAGTATAAGCCGATCATCGGGTCGTCTTATGAAATCGGAACCGTCGTCTGGCGCATCGTGTCGCGCACACTCGCCAAGACCGGACGGCTCGCCGGAAGCCTGATCGCATTGATGACGAGCCTCGTCTTGTGGTTCCAGACGCTGTTACCGAGCGTGTCACCGCTCTATTCGACCGCCCTCTGGTTACAGTGGATTGGCACGCTCGCGCTGTTCACGGCCGGTCTGTTGACGCTACTGACCACGTTCGGGATGTACATTCGGACGAAGCGTGTGCTCTGGCTCGTCGGGGTCGCCTGTGTCGTCGCCGGTATCGGTGTCATCGCGCGCGGCTTCAACCTGTTTGAAGCGTTCGTCGTCGGCGGGTTCGCCCTGTTCGTCTGGTTGACCCGGACCCAGCACAAGCGCTATCGCTCTATCGTGACCGTCAGCCGTTTCGTGCGCAACATCGCCTATGTCGGCCTCTACGTCGGCACGCACGCGTTCCTGCTGCAGTCGTTCAGTCAGACCGACACGATTTTCTTCGACCCGGACGCAGCCGCCGGGTTGAGTATCGCTGCCGTCGTCTTGTCCGGACTGTTGTTGATCGGCATGCTCACCCTGTTCAACCGGTTGAAACGTCCGAAGCTCGGCACGTCGTTCGAACCGTCCCGCTTCGCAGCGTTTCAAGCCACCCATGCGACGACGAGCGCGTTCGATTTGGCCTATATGAACGACAAGCTCGTCTATTATGGCCCGGACGACGAGGCGTGTCTCTTGTTCGCCGTGTCCGGCAATCACGCTATCGTCCTCGGAGATGTGCAAGGCGCGCGAGACGCCGCGTCACACCTTTTGCTCGCCTTTATCGAAGAGACGGATCGCCTCGGCTATATCCCGCTCTTTTATCAAGTCACTCCGGATTGGATGCCGCGCCTGCACGACGCCGGATTCACGTTCTTCAAGCTCGGTGAAGAGGCGACGGTCGACGTCGCCACGTTCTCGCTCACCGGCAAAAAACGCGCCAACATGCGCTCGCTCCATAACCAATTCACGAAGCGGGGCTACACGGCCGATATCGTCATGGACCCGTCGCCCGAGCTGATCGCGTCACTGCGCCGCATCTCGGACGACTGGCTCGGCAATCGAAGCGAGAAAGGCTTCTCGCTCGGGTTCTTTCATGAACAGGCGCTCGCGCACTATCCGCTGGCGCTCCTCCGGGATGAGACGGGTGCCGTCGTCGCCTTCATCACCTTGCTACGGGGCCGCGACACCGTCTCCATCGATTTGATGCGCTCTGGGGCTGACGCTCCGCCCGGCTCGATTGAAGTGCTGATTCTGCACGTGATCGAGTGGGCACGGGCCAACAACTACGCCCATGTCGGCCTCGGCATGGCGCCGCTCGCTTCGGTCGGGGAGCAACCGTTCGCGTACTGGCCGGAGCGGATTGCGGCCGACATCTTCGAGAACATCAGTTACATCTATCCGTTCAGCGGGCTCCGTCAATTCAAACGAAAGTTCACACCGACGTGGGAAGCCAGATATTTGGCCATCCGCAAGCGTCGGAAACTGCTCCCGTCCTTGCTCAGGACGGCACGGTTGATCAGCCGGAAACGAGAATCTTAAAACGTCAAAGAGCGCCTCGCATGCGAGGCGCTCTTGCTTTCGATTATTTTACGGTCACGCTGACGTTGTCGATCGTCACATCGTGCGCGCCGAGCGGCGAGCCTTCCGTGCGGCCGAGCAAGAATTTCATAGCTGTCATGTCTGTCTGGCCCATGACAAACTCGAACTCATACGTGTTCGTCTCAGGAGTAACTTGGACGATTTCGCTCAAGTAACGTGTGTACGCCGCGTTCTCGATCGTCACTTCCATGTTACGGGCTACTGTCGACGAAGCATCGAAGCGCACGACGTACGTTTGACCTGCATGCAACTCGAGACCACCCTGCTCCATGAGCACGCTCCACGGCTCTTGTCCTTCTTGCGTGATTGACAATTGAGCCGCCTCGTTCACCGCTTCGACCGCCGCTTGAGCGTCAAAGTGGATGTACGAGCCCCAATGCGTCAATCCTTCAGTGAATGAACCGTTCTTGAGAGGTGATGGATCAACATCGACCGGTGTCACATCCAGTAATTGCACATCGTCGAGTGTGATTTCACCTTTAGCCGAACCAAGCACGAATTGGAGTTGGCTCAACAAATCCGACTCTTGTTCCATCGTGAACGGGATTTCAATTGATTGGAAGTCGCGCGTCAACGCCACGTCTTGGAGCGGGAGATACGCTTGTCCGTCCAATCCATTCAAGCCGACTTGAAGCGATTTGATGCGTTCCGACTTCGCGTTGAACCGAAGCACGTACTCACGGCCTTCCGTCAATTGAATGCCGTTTTGGACGAGCGTTGCCGGTTGCCCTTTCTTCGCGTTCGTCACGAACTCGAAGTGACGAGCTTCCTCATCAACTGTGCCTGTGCCTTTTGTTGCGCCTGGGTCAAACTGCCAGTACGTCAAGCGGTCCATTGCCCCTTGATCGAACGTGCCGTTATAGACATGGTTGCCGTCTCCGAGCGCCGGTTTCGTCGCGTTCGGGTCGAGCGCTTCACGCGGTGTCTGTTCGACGCGCACGTTCCCGATTTGAACGCCTGCCGTGCTGAGGCCGACGTTGAACTCGAGGCGTGCCGCGAGGTCCGTGTCTTCTGTCATGTCGAACGTCATCGAGTACGTCTGGACGTCGGTCGTCAAATCGAACGAACCTTCATCCGAATATTTGGCGTAACCACGGTCTGGTCCACCGCCGACTTTGACAGCGATTGAGCGGGCCGAGTCGGCACTCGCATCGAACGACACTTTGTAGTGACCGCCTTTGCCGAGTGACACGTTTTGAATCAATTGGTGCGAGTAAGGCTGACTGCCCGCTTGCGTAATCGAGATATCCGCGAAGCGCGAACCAGCTTGCTCAATCACGTCGATGGATCCAGCTCCACCGAAGTCCGGTAGCGCCACATAGTTCCAATTTACAGGGTCAAGTGCCTGCGAACCGTTTGTCACGGTCGTGATTGGCTCTGTGTAGTCTTGATCGTAGACGAGGTTGCCGTCTTCAGAAGGTTGTTTCGCTCCATCCGGAAGCACGATCGTTTCATCCGTATACACCGGTTCGACTGCTTCACGATAGTCGCGGTTCTTCAAATCGAAGACGCGAACGTAATCGACTTTCATATCAGCCGGGAATGGTGTCGTCGCATCGACGTCTCCATCAAACCAGCCGCCGACGGCCAAGTTCATAATCAAATAGAAGTTTTGATCGAACGGTGCCGGATAGCTATATTTCGTCGCTTGGTTCAACCCTTTCGAGTACCAATCGTTTTGAGTCTGATACAATTTCCCGTCAACATACCAACGCAACTCGCCTGGCTCCCACTCGACCGCATATGTATGCCATTTGTCGATGCCGTCGCCTTCTTCGAAGTGGTAGTCTTTGCCGGTATATTTATTGTTCGGCCAGTTCTCGCCGTAATGAATCGTTCCGGCGACCTTGTCAGGCTGACTGCCCCATGATTCCATGATGTCGATTTCGCCAGACGCGGCCCAGGCGCCGTAACGGTCCTGTTCCGGCAACATCCAGAATGCCGGCCATAGCCCTTTGCCGGTCGGGAGCTTCGCACGCATCTCATAACGGCCGTACGTTTGACTGAACTTACCTTTGGTCGTCAACTTCGCTGACGTGTAATCGTATGACCCAAGTTCGTCTGTCACTTGTTCTTTTTTCGCACGGATGACGAGGTTCCCGTCTTCTACGAAAGCGTTTTCGTTTTTGTCCGTGTAAAATTGCTTCTCATTGTTTCCCCACCCCGGTGTGACCGGCGTACCGTCTTGATCCTTCAACCAGTTCCCCGTGTCAAAGTTCCATTTCGTTTGGTCGATTTCTGGTTGGTCAAACTCATCCGACCAGACGAGCTTCCATTTCGTGTTGTCTTTTTTCTCCGGCTTTTCGGCAGATGCGCCTTGTGCGGCAGACAAGACAAGACCAGTCCCGAGTGCAAGTGCGACCCATTTCTTCATTACATTTCCTCCTCTGGCATGAATGAAGGCAGGGACGACGCAATCGACCTTGCCTCTTTTAGTGACGTACAAATTGAAAACGCTTTCCGAAAGCGCTTTCGGTAATGTCGTTATAAATTTTTCCATGCCTCGATTCAACCATTTTCTTAAAGTGAAATGAAAATGACTTGAACTACCCCCACCTACGCTTCGCTTGGGGGTGGAGGATTCCTGAGTGATCCGACCTAACAGTCGAAACCTGATCAGGCTAGCCCCGTCGTCCTGACGGTTGAAGAGGCGAGGATGCGTTCGGCCTCTCGTTTGAGGTTCAGTCCTGCGTTCACATCGCGGTCGTGGTGGGTCCCGCAACCCGGGCATGTCCACTCACGCAGACCGAGATGCTTCACGTCTCTGTGTCGATGGCCGCAACTTGAACAGAGCTGGCTCGAGGCGAAGGTCTTCCCGACCTTCACGACGGTCTTGCCGTACCAGTCCGCCTTGTATGCGAGCATGTGGAAGAACGCCGACCAACTGACCTCGGAGATGGACTTGCTCAACTTGCGGTCCTGCTGCATGTGCTTCACCTGCAGGGTCTCGATGCCGATGACGTCGTGGTTTTTGACGATCTCGGTCGACAGCTTGTGCAGGAAGTCGGTACGTTTGTTCGCGATCTTCTCATGGATGCGGGCGACCTTGCGTTTTTGTTTCTGGTAGTTCTTCGCCTCGGACAGCTTGATGTTCTTGTTCAGGGCGATGAGCTGACGACGGGAGAGTTTTCGTTGCTCGCGCGCCAGTTTCTTCTCGAGCGTGCGAAAATAGCGGTCGTTTTGGTACACCGTGCCGTCGGACAGGACGGCGAAATGCTTCAGTCCGACGTCGACGCCGACGGTTGAGCCGGTCTTTGGCAGTTCGTCGATCTCCTGCTCGACGCACAGGGAGACGAAGTATTTGCCCGTCGCGTTCCGTCGGATCGTGGCGCTGAGGATTCGGCCCTCGACTTGTTTCGAGTTGGCGAACCGGACCCACTTCAACTTCGGCAGCTTAAGCCGGTTGCCGACGATCGACACCTCAGGAAGTTGAGACTTGCCTTGGATGTTCGTCTTATAGGATTGGACGGGGTTCCGTTTCGATTTGAACCGGGGCCGTTCGTTCTGCTTCTTGAAGAAGCGGTCAAACGCTTCGGCGAGGTGTTTGACGCTGGTTTGGACAGATGTACTATCGACCTCCCTCAGCCAGTCGAACTCTTGCTTGAGTACAGGGATTTTTTTCGAACAGGAACCGTAGGACAGTCCTTTTCCTGTCGCCTCGTAGGTCTCTTCCCACTTCGTCAAGAAGTGGTTGAAGACGAAGCGTGAACAACCGATCGTCTTGGCAATCAGAATCTCCTGCTCCGTTGTCGGATAGATCCGGAATTTATACGCTTTATGCTTCAACAAGATGTTCACCTCCCTTAGGTATTTATACCCAAAAGAGAGGTTGGCGATTCATAGCCCACTTTCACTAGGGCTTCGCCCGCGACGTTTAGAAGCGGGAGCATTCTCGCCTAATTTTGATAAAAAGCATCGACTGATGACTCAAGTCGATGCTTCCGTAACGATCCAATCTGAAATCGTGACCGTGAATCCAGGCGCCTCCGGATCCGGACTACAAGCGTACGGTCCAACGCGTAACGTCGACACATCATGGAGATGAGCGATTCGCAACTGTTCACGCGCACCTCCCTCGTATTCGAAGAACACCTCGACATCACCATCGGTATAGACGAGTTCGAACGTCAACCGTCCGTGAATGTCCTTGTTGGGGAAATCACGCGTCGACCAATCCGAATAACCAAAGGACGTGACGACAGCCCCGAGGTGTGACGGTCCGTCCGGGATATACTCGACGGACGTCTTGAGCCAATGGTCGTCGTTGACGTACAGCAGGATGCCGGCTTGATCGTATGTATGGCTCGGCTCCATCTCAATCGTCGCCCGACACGTGAACTGCTTGGCCGACACGCTCTTCACCAAAGCATGTGCGGTCATCCGGTTGAATCCGTAATGGGTGTTCCGCCAAAAGTCCGTGTCTGGTGCCGTCTGGAACGTCAGGCTCTCACCTGCGCTCACTTCATTAGGTTCATTGATCCACGTGTACGGCTGCCACATGATTGATTCCTCCCCACTGGCCTCGCATCGCGAACAACAATGGAATCATCGGTTCGTGATACGGGATGAATTCACCTGAACGGATCATGTCGAGAATCGTCGCCTCATCCGCCCACTTTACGGCCTTCACTTCTGATTCCTGTAACGTCAACTCGTCGAGGTCGACTTCTGCCTCGACAAGATAGATATCATCGAACCCCTCGTCAAAGTTGACCGTCAAATGAGGCCTTGTGTGCGATAAATCGAGTTTCAGCCCGATTTCTTCTTCGAGCTCGCGCATCGCCGCCTGTTGGCTCGTATCGCCGACCGTGGCGCTACCACCGACCGTGATGTCCCACATGTTCGCCCAACCGTCTTTGAACGGTTGGCGCTGCTGAATCAACATCTGTCCGTCCTTATTGAAAATGCAGACGTGGATGACGAGATGATAATCGCCGTTCTCGAGACGGTTGCCCCGCTGCCACGTCCGCCCTGTCTTCTTGCGGTCCACGTCATACACATCCCAAAACTCCATCGTTCCATCCCCTTTATGTCGCCGCGCTCGCACCTGCGGCTTGGTCTGACTTCGCACAATCGATGGCGACGACGATCGAGATGAGCATGTGCTCCATCGTCTCGTCCATCACTTGAATCTCGTAACTATCGCCCCATGACAACCATTTCTTTTGGACGCTGCCGATGACTTGGCCGTTCTGCATCACTTGGAAGTCCATGTCCCACCAGTTGCCTTGCACATCGATTCCGACCGCATCAATCGTATAACGCGGTTTGAATAACGTAAACTCTTTCGAAATCGTGACCGTCTCTTGGCCTTCCACATCGACATAGAACTTCGGCAAGAAACTGAACGTCTTTTTCGTGATCGTCGTAATCTCATGGCCGTCTTTGTCCGAGATTGTGAACGATTTCGGCAGCTTCATAAAGCTCCCTTCAACGAAGTACAAATCGTTCTCATCCGCATCTTTGATCGTGAAACGTCCGCGCAGGCTGAAAACCTTTTGTTTCATGTAGAGCGTGTTCATCGTCATCCCTCCGATTTGGTCGTGATACCATGTATACGAGTATTTACCCAACTATGGTTCAGTTCATTGTATTTTTCTGTGCTGATCGTTGATAGGAGTTTTTATGAACAGTCAAGTTTCAATCGAAGTGGATCTCGACTCTTTAATTTATGAGACACATATCATCGGCAATATTGCCTTCGTCATCGATGCTTATGCTTATTTCCCGGGACAAGGATGGTCTGATTTCGTCGCCGTCGTCTTGAACTGGTGGATTGCTAATGCCCGCGCCCTCTTATTCGCCCCATTGCATGAGACATACTCGTTTCAATTCATGGACGGCCCGATCCGGATAGCCACTAAAAAGGTGACCGCCACAGAAGTTGAGCTCACCTTTGTAGAAGATGGTCATGCTAAGACGCCTATGGGGACTGTATCGCTTGAGGAATTGAAAGATGCCCTCATCAAAGCGACACGTCAGTTCATCAATGCCGTGGATCGACTCGGCTGGAGAAACGAGGACGTCGAGACGTTGCGACACGCAATCAAAGTGCTACATACAAGCTAAATCTAACCAAAAAGACGACGCGGCAACTGTCCGCGTCGTCTATAAATCCGATTTTATTATTTGATTTTCCCACGATTTTCTAACAGCTCAAAAATGTGAGCAGCTTGATCCGTGTTATCGATCATGCCCGTGAACTGCTCTTTTTGAGGACCGTACGCATAGACCGGCACGTCGTCCCCAGTGTGACCGTCCGTCGTCCAACCCGTTCCTGAGCGGACGTCGAAGATTTTTTCAATCGCATTGTCAATCTTCGTCACGTCTTTTGTCTCGGCAGCTTGCTGGACCGATTTGATTTCCGCATCCGTCAAGTCGAGGTCGATCCATTCGTTCAAGACGGCTTCGACGTCTTTTCCTGACTCGATTTGTTTCGCCATGAAGTCCGGCGTGCGTTTCGCGGCTTGGATTGGAGCCGCATCCCAGTTATAGTTGCCGCCCGAGCCAATCGAGAAGCCGCCGGTCGAATGGTCCGCCGTGACGATGACCAACGTCTCTCCGTTCTCTTTCGCGAACTCCTCGACTTTCTTGAACGCATTCTCGAAGTCTTTCATCTCACTCATCGCGCCGACAACATCGTTGTCATGACCGGCCCAGTCGATTTGACTGCCTTCGACCATCAAGAAGAATCCATCTTCGTCGTCCTCTAAGCGGTCGAGCGCCGACATCGTCATGTCCGCCAGGCTCGGTTGGCTGTCGTCCCGGTCGATCATCTTATCGAGTCCGACCTCGGCGAATAGACCGAGCACTTGTTGATTGTCATCCTGCTTCATCTCGTCCGCCGATTTTACATAGCTATATCCATCTTGTTGGAACTGTTTCGCGATATTGCGGTCCGAGCGTTCGAAGAAGTCGGTTCCGCCGCCCAACATGACGTCGATTTTATGTTCCCCATTAATCAACTCATCATAATAATCGTTAGCGATGGCGTTCTCACTCTTGCGCTCTTCTTCGTGGGCACCGTACGAGGCCGGTGTCGCATGCGTGATTTCAGACGTTGCGACGATTCCCGTCGACATGCCGTTCTCTTTTGCCTGCTCGAGGACGGTTTTCACATCCGTCTTATCGTTATCGACTGCGATGGCATTGTTATACGTCTTCACCCCGGCGCTCATCGCCGTGGCCGCTGCCGCTGAGTCCGTCACGTTCTCTTCTTCATCTTCAGGATATGTCGACTGTAATCCGACCAAGTGAGGGTCGAATGCCGTCTGTGGCATATCTGCCCCTTCTGTATCGTTCATATAGCGGAGTGCCGTCGTATATGGCACACCCATCCCGTCACCAATCATAAAGATGACGTTTTTCGCCTTGCCGTTCTTTCCTTCTTTCGCCTGTACTTCGTCCTCGTTTTGTTGCATCCCAATCAACCCACCAAATGCAAGTGTCGACACGACCGCCAATGGAATCACTTTTTTCATCGATTTCTTCATTTCCTTAGTCCCTCCCGAATATGTACTGCGTTTCTAGACTTTTGTAGACTAAAGGAAATTTGTTAAGAAGCTTTTTCAACACCGAGTCAATCCTGTATATGTTTTGTAAAGACAACAAAGTGCGCTTGGTTTTAAGCTCCACAAAAAAGAATCGACGCATGGTCGATTCTCCGTTTACTCTTTCAACGCCGTTTCGACGAACGTCATCAAGGCGTCAAGATTCGTCATGTTCTCGTTGCATGAGGCACTGTCTGTACAAATATACGTCCCAATCGCTTTATAATAGTCAGGATTTTTAGCTTGTTTTGCTTTTGTGATGGTGACACAATACGAGACTTCTGCCAACTGATTACAGAAAGCGCAAATATTTTTCTTCGCATTTGAGCTGGCCTTAAGCTCGATCCCAATCAGCTGATGATTCTTTTCGCAAAGGATATATTTCCGATTGGAACGCAGGTCGTTCCAGCTCATGTAGGACATACGATTCACATTAAGTTCCGCTGCGTCTGGAAGTCTTAGTTTTTTCTGTTTGGGAAACATTTTTTTCACTTGCTGTTCCGACACTTGCGGAAACGACCGGACGTGAGGTCTTAACTCATCTATAAACCCATCATAGGCTTCGTCGGTTTGTAACTTTGATACATCCAACATGGCAAGCTGAGCTGATGTCGCTTCAGGAAACAGAAAAGCAATTTTGGCATTGGCCAAATCAATGACGGCTTGTAACACGGAAGACGGTAAACTTTTCTTTCGACTATCTCGAATCGTCTCGACTTGTTCTCGAATGTAATTAAATTGGTGGTTTTCAATAAATCGCTCTAGCATGTTCAGTCATCCTTTCTCCATCCTGACTTCTTTTAGTGTAAAGGATTTTACAAGACAAGATTGCACCGACTTCAAGTTAGAACTGTTTTATACAAAAACGGCACAGTCGCAACTATGCGACGTGCCGTTGATTAATTTGAAGAGTAAACGATTTTTCGAATGGTCGTGACAGCCAAATGATAGTCAGCCGCCAACTGGTCAACCCGAGTCCCCTTCGCATAGGATGTTCGAATCGCTTCATTCCGCTGTTCAAGCAGCTGTTTGCCACCACTGACTGTTCCCCAGCGCTTCTTTTCTTGACCGGTCCGGGGGACGTAAAGCGTTTCCCCTTGGACGTATCGTTGAACTTCCTGAAGCAACTTCTCCGGAAGAATCTGTTGCGCATTTACGTACTTCATATCTGCTCGCTCCTTATAGAAAATCCGACAATAAGGAAGCAAAGCCATTGTTGTAAAAGATTACCTAGCGATCAAATAAACCGTTCTGCCCCATGCAAACGATCGCCCTTGTGACAACTGGCTTTGCATGAGTGATTGAAGACTTAGAAAATCTCAAACGATTTTCCACGTATATGCGCCCCCCTTTCCAATCACAAGATGTTGACCTCATTATACAAAATATCTCGTGATGTTTGAAAGACAGGCGAACATATACGATGAAGAGCTCTTGTTGGTCATCCGTTTTTCATGCTGAACGAGTCGACGAGCGTGAACGTGATGTCTTTCACGTCGAGACCGCCGAGTGCGAAGTAGAGCTGCAAGTAGTTGTGCTGGTTCAAGAAGAACACTTGCTTCGTCTGCGTCACCCATTCCCCGTCCGTCCCGTTGAACGTGAACGTCGGGCCCGGGATGTTGTTGGCGAACAACGTGACCGGCATCTGGGCAAGTTCACCCGCGTCCGATTTCGCCGTAATCGTCACGTCGTACGTGCCCGTCTCATCGACCGAGACGGCAAAGACGTGCGTATTCCCTGTCGATGTGTCGGCGTCACTCAGGCTGACAGCTTCACCGCTCTCAAGGTGGCGATACGTCACATCGAAGTCGATAGCCTGTCCGGCTTCCTCGTCGAGACCGATCACCTCGACCGTGCCGTCGTGAATGCCGAGCTCGCGTTCCATCGCCGGTGACTGTAAGACGAAACGGCAGATGTTCGCCGCGCTCCGGAGCAGTTCACCACGCGTCAATGTCCCAGCAGCGAGTGCCGCGCCCGTGTTGTCATCGAACGAGTTCGTGTCCGGACGGTCGACGACCATATACAAGTCGTTTTGCGACTGAACCATCGCCGCCGTGTTCTGACGGTTCGCCGGCTCGTCTTCATGGTGGTTCACTTTCGCCCACCAGTCGGTCATGACGATGCCTTCAAAGCCCCACTCGTCACGGAGGATGCGCGTGTTCTGGTCATACAATCCGGCCGTCCAGACGCCGTTGACGGCGCCATACGTCGTCATGATTGATGTGGCCTTGCCTTCTTTGACGGCCATCTCGAACCCTTTCAAGTAAATCTCACGCAGCGCCCGCTCCGAGACGATGGAGTCGATATCGTGACGGTGCGCCTCTTGGTTGTTGGCGCTGAAGTGCTTGAGCGTTCCTGTCACACCGACGCGATGCATCCCGTTCAATTGGGCGATCGCCATCTTGCCGGTCACGTGCGGGTCTTCCGAGAAGTACTCGAAGTTCCGGCCGTTGAGCGGGTTGCGGTGAATGTTCATCCCAGGTCCGAGGAGCGTATCGACGCGATTTTTCCGCATCTCGAGTCCAGTCATCTCGAACAGGTCTTCCACCAATTGGACGTTGAACGTCGAAGCGAGGAGCGTCCCGTTCGGAAGGGCGAACGCCTTCGTCCCGATGTCCATCCGGATGCCGGACGGACCGTCCGCGCAACATGCCGCTGGAATGCCGAACTCGTTCAAGCGGTCCGATACGCCACCGAACGCGGCGGCCGTCCCCGGCGTCACACGCGGCGAGTTCATCCCTTGTCCCCGGACGATGCAGGCGAGATCCTCATCCGTCAATTGATCGAGGAACGCATCGAGCTCGACCTTGCCCGCATAAACGTCCTTCAGTGTAAAGCCGTTGTCACCGGCGTAGTCGCGCGTGACCGGACGTTCGGCGAGGTAGCGCGCCTCGACATCGACCGCTCGGAGCGGCGTCGGCACGTACTCGACCAAATAACCATGCTCGCCGACGACCGGCTTGATCCGGTCGAACGGAGTGACCGGGGCCATGTTCTCACTAAGCGTCTCGACGACTTGTTGGGCATTTACTTCATACGCGAACACCGGTTGGGCCGAACGAACGTCGGTCCCGAGGTGAAGCGTGTAAGTGCCGGCCTCGAGAACAAAGCTTGATGCGTGCCCGGTCGCCCCGTTGTCGTCATAGCTCGCAAAGTCCGTGACCGGGACGCTGAGCGTGAGCGTCTCCTGCGCGCCTGGTGTGAGTAAGCCCGTTTTCTTGAAGGCGACGAGTGCGCGGGCCGGGTTGCCAAGCACGCCTTGTGGCTTCTCGACGTAGAGCTGGGCGACTTCTTTCCCGTCCACGTCACCGGTGTTCATGACATCGACCGACACGTCGATGACGCCGTCCTGTTCGCTCGCGCTCACGACGTCGGTCGTGAACGTCGTGTATGACAAGCCGAAGCCGAACGGATAGAGCACCGCGTCCTTGGCGAACGTCTCGAAATAGCGGTAGCCGACATAGATGTCTTCTTGATAGATCCCTTTGTCGGCATGTCCGAAGTTTTTCGTCGACGGATAGTCCTCAATCGATTTGGCAATCGTATCGGTCAACTTCCCAGATGGCGTGACCGCGCCCGTCAACACGTCGACGAGTCCGGTTCCACCCTCCAGTCCGCCTTGCCACGCATAGAGGATCGCGCTCGGTTGATACGCCCAGTCCATGTCGATGATATTGCCGACGTTCAAGATGACCGCTGTCTTCGTGAACGTCTTCGATACTTTCTCAATCAACGCCCGTTCGATGTCCGTCAGCAAGTAACTGCCCGGGTCGGCCGTATTGTCCCGGTCTTCCCCCGCTGTGCGCCCGATAAAGATGAGG
This sequence comes from Exiguobacterium sp. s50, assembly GCF_018618175.1. Lineage (NCBI taxonomy): Bacteria > Bacillati > Bacillota > Bacilli > Caryophanales > Exiguobacterium > Exiguobacterium sp. s50. Next base: position 50,153 of record NZ_JACSLP010000009.1, on the reverse strand, counting down.
GCCACGTCCGACTGCTCCGCCGCTTCTTTGACGAGTTCATCCGTCACCGCCATCTCAGGCTGTGACCACGGTTCGCCGGCCCAGCCGACGCCTTGGTCGAACGGGTTCGCCTCGACCCACGTCTCGTACGTCTTGAGAAGCGAGTCGTTCAACTGAATCCCTTCTGTCGCCTGAAGCGCCTCGAGCGGACTCGTCACGTGCGAGACGTTGACCATCCCACCTGAACCCGTGCCGCTCTTATAGTAGTTGAATTGACTCCGTCCGAAGACAGAGACGGTCGTCCCATGTTGGAGCGGAAGCGTCGCCTGCTCGTTCTTTAACAGGACGGCCCCTTCCGCGACGGCTGTCCGTGCCAATTGTTTATATGTATCCCAGTTCAATGTGTAAGTTTTCATCATGTCATCTCCTTCATTCCGTTTGCGATTTCGGTCATGCAGTCTTCGGCTTGCGGGAAGTCGCCGAGCTTGTCCATAAAGGCGTGGTCCATCCCGCAGTATTGAATCAATCGTGTCTTCACACCGGCGCGCGCCAGTTTCCGTGCATACGCCTCGCCTTCAAGGCGCAGATAGTCGTACTCGGCCGTGATGAGGAGCGCTGGCGGAAGACCCGCCACATCCTCAGCGAACAACGGGGAGACGAGCGGGTCGGTCAGCTCGGTCTTGCCTTGTAAGTACACATGGTTGAGCAAACCGTCCGAATCACCGAGCGCCATGATGACGCCACGAATCAAGTCGTGGTGTTGCTTGATCTCATAGTCGTCGAGTCTCCATTCATAATCGTCTGTCGGGATCGATCCTAGATTGACGACCGGATAGACGAGCGCTTGATAGTGAATCCGATTCAACCCTTTCGAGCGCTCGAGCAGACAACAGGCCGTCGCCAAGTTCCCACCGGCACTGTCGCCCGCGACCGCGAGGCGATCCTGCAACACGTTCAATTCGTCGGCCTGCTCGTATACCCATTCGACCGCCTGATAACAGTCGTTCAATCCGGCCGGAAACGGATGCTCCGGCGCGAGCCGGTAGTCGACCGAGACGACGAGGGCGTTCGCTTTCTCCGCCAGTAACTTACACGGGTTCTCGACCGTATCGAGCGTCCCGCCGAAGAACCCGCCGCCGTGGAAGAATACGATGGCCGGTAACGCCTCTTCCGTGCGCGGCCGATACAGGCGTGCCGGGATGTCACCGTCAGCGCTCGGAATCATGACGTGGTCTGTCGTGATGTCCATCGTCGTCACATCCCGGTTCGGCCAGCCCATGCTGGCACGGGCAGACGCCAAGTCGAATGACGTCTCTGGCTCGGCTGCGGCATAGCCCTTGATGACGGCCAACACGCGCGGGTCCAAATCCCCGCTGACATCCGAATCGGGAATCGGTTTGATGATTGTCTCGATGCCGTCATTTAAGACGATGTTTCTCATTTGGCCCAGTGTTGTGACGAGCATATCCTGCTTATTTTCCATGATTCATCTTCACCCTCTCTTATACCCATATATAAATATTACAAGGTGGTAGTTGCACCCACCTTCTACCCATGCTACGTTTGAACGTAGATGAGTTAAGGAGCGTGTTCTGTAATGTCTCAATGTGTACGTTGTCAAAAAAATCGTGAATGTGTTCAAACTGATGAATTTGGTCACTTCGGCGATCCAGTTAAATCGTATTGTGCCGAATGTTTCGTTCATGAGGTGAAATCCGGTTTTCACCGGTACGAAATCGGTGAGTGTACGGCTTGCCAGCAATCCCTTGTTCTACAATATGATGATGAAGAAACGTTTTCGCTCGCCCAAGAAGAAGGTTTGGTCCATTACGTCTGTCCGGAACTTAAGGCAGCTTTTCTTCAACAAAACGAAACGGATATTGAACGATTGTGGGATTCACACGATGAACTCATTTTGTATATCATCCAGCCTAATCCGATGGAGCCGGACTTTGGCTGAACCACTTCGATTCGCTTTCTTTCATGGATTCGGTCTATAATGGACTGTATTCAAATATGCTATTGAAATTTTCTAAAGCAGAAGTTTTCACTAAAGAATGAGGTTAACTATGAGTAAACAACAATTTTCTGACTATCGCCTAAGCGAAGATATCCAACGCGCACTAGGCATCATGAAATACGAATCACCGACCGAAGTCCAACAGAAAGTCATCCCGCTCGCACTTGAGCGCAAAGACTTGGTCGTCAAAGCCCAAACCGGCAGCGGGAAGACGGCAGCGTTCGGGATTCCGGTAACGGAACTCATCGAATGGGAAGAGAACAAGCCGCAAGTGCTGATTCTCACACCGACGCGCGAACTCGCCGTCCAAGTCCGTGAGGATATGACGAACATTGGTCGTTTCAAACGCATCAAGGCGACTGCCGTCTACGGGAAAGAACCGTTCTCGAAACAACGTGAAGAATTGAAGCAGAAGACGCACATCGTCGTCGGGACACCGGGACGCGTCATGGACCACATCGAACGGGAGACGCTCGTCCTCGATAAAATCGATTACTTGATTATCGATGAGGCCGACGAGATGTTGAACCGTGGCTTCCTCGCTGACGTCGAGGCGATTCTTCAAGAATTGCCACGCGAGCGCGTGACGATGGTATTCTCGGCGACGTTTCCGAACGACATCGAGCGCTTGTGCCAAAAGCACATGAACGAACCAGTCCGTGTCGCCATCGAATCGAGCGGTGTCACCGCCTCGACGATCGAGCACCGTCTGATTGAAGTTCATCGCGAAGACAAGCTCGCCGTGCTGAAAGATGTGACGGTCGTCGAGAATCCGGACAGCTGCCTCATCTTCTGCCGGACGAAAGAACATGTCGACACGGTGTACAGCAAACTCGACCAAGCCGGTTACTCGTGCGAACGCCTCCACGGCGGCCTCGAGCAAGAAGACCGCTTCGCCGTCATGGAAGGCTTCAAGATGGGGAACTTCCGCTATCTCGTCGCGACCGATGTCGCAGCACGTGGGATTGACGTCGATAACGTCAACCTCGTCATCAACTATGACGTGCCGATGGAAAAAGAGAGCTACGTGCACCGGACCGGCCGCACAGGCCGTGCCGGCAACGCCGGAAAAGCGATCACGCTCGCGACGCCTCATGAAGGCAAGTTCGTTCGCGCCATCGAAGCGTTCATCAAGTTCGACATCCCGGAGATGGATGCCCCGACCGAAACTCAAGTCGCGCGCAACCAAGCCGCGTTCGAAGAGAAGTTGAGCGGACGACGCGTCGTTCGCAACAACAAGACGGCCCGCATCAACCAAGACATCATGAAGCTTCACTTCAGCGGCGGGAAGAAGAAGAAACTCCGCGCCATCGACTTCGTCGGTACGATCGCCAAAATCCCTGGTGTGACGGCAGACGATATCGGCATCATCACAATCAACGATCAGATGACGTACGTCGACATTTTGAACGGAAAAGGTTCACTCGTCCTTCAGGCGATGGAATCGACACCGATCAAAGGCAAGAAGTTGAAAGTGAGCAAGGCAAAAAAATAATCATCACTCCAACCTCAACACCTCTCCACGCGGAGCCGGGTTGAGGTTTTTTTGTTGTACCCACCCATACCGAAAGCGCTTTCGATAAGTTTTAAAAAAATAAGGCTCACCGAGAGAACGCTTTCAAGAGCATCATACCGATAACCGTTCCGAAATTCAACCATCCTCACGTGATTGACAAAAAAAGGCTCAGACAATTGTCTGAACCTCGGTCTTCTAGCTGAAGAAAAGCAAGCTTATCCTCTGATGGCTCGACTGGATGACAGCAATCGCCGCCATCCTAACGGGTACACGCTCTTCCCCATCCGCTTCGCGTCAGTCCAACAGTTCTTCCGAAATCAATTTGAACCCTTCGATTTCCGTGTCTTCTTCTAGTTCGATTAACAAGCAGCGCTTCCCTTTCACGTTCACTTGTCTCACATACTTCAAGTCTTGCGGACTAATCGAGATATTGGCCACTTTTGTATTGATTTTAATCGACTTTGACGTGTATTTGGGGACGACGCTACTCGCCTTCATCTCATATTGACGGTCGTCGACGACTTGTTGGAACGCCTGCTCGACCTTCTCAGTCGTCACGTCCTCGATCCCGCTCGCTTTCAACACGATTTCGACGGTGCGGGCGTCAATCATCGGAACGCTCTCGTCCTCATCCTCACGCTCTGCTTCGGCCAGGATCATCTGGTTGATTTCATCGTAGACGGTAGCGAGCGTCCCGACGTTCACTTCTTCACCGATGACGGTTTTGACGACCTCCTCGAACATCGCCTTCTCTTCGACCGCCGTCACAATCTCGGTCCCGTTCAAGACGTTCTCGATGAAGCCGAAGTCCGGTTGATGTGCCTTCTGGGCCGCATATAAGATGTGGTTGACGTCGGCCGCATTGTCCGTGAAGCATGGGAACAAGAAACCACCAATCGGGGCGTCGAGCTTGATGACCGGATTGATGAAGATATTCGACTTGAACTCCCGCTCGATATAGTCGAACACGAGCGACTGTTTCGGGAGCTCGGTCTGATTGATGCTGCATAGGATGAATCGTGACGTCCATACCTCGTCACGCATATCGATTTCTGTCTCTTCAGAATGACGACGCGTCGGCTTATTGTATTTGAAGCGAATGAACGTGACGACCATATCTTTCTCAAACGGTGCCTCCTGGACCATCTTGAGCGCGATCCGCTGCATCATACCGGCCCACTCTTCGATGTCGTCGGTCCGAAGCGCCTCATAGAGCAACGTCTGCGTATGATCGGCCTGCCCGGTTTCAGGGTGCTGGAACTTCACTTCGAATAGCTTCTCGTCGATTTTGCCGCCGAGCACTTTCTTGAAGTTGGCGAGGAACAGTTCTTGGTGCTCCTGCTCGACAAACGGGAACGAGCGTAACTCCTCGTAAAAAATCTCGTTGCTGTCTTGGCGAATATAAATATTATAAATGTCAGCGATTTTGACCGCTTCCGCATTCAACTTGAAATGCTTGCGGATCGCCGCGATGTCTTTTTGATTCATTCATCCCAACTCCTTCGTCCTTTACTACAAACCGCCTTCATTATACCAATAGTTGGTGCCTGCGCGTATGCCAGTAGTGCTAAAGCCGGGACGTCTGATGTCATGTATCATGTCCCTGACCTCAACTTTTATAATCTTTGGATTCATTTTTTGTAAATTTGCGTATTTCTCACTTCCTTGCCATGTATAGTCGATGTGCATCGTGCGTTTACGATGCGCGTCGTTCAGTCGTCATACATAATAGGAGGCACACACATGCTTAAAAAATGCATCAGTTCTTTATTCGCCATCATCTTGGTCGCCACGTCGCTCCACTTCACGACGCCGACCGCCTCGGCACTCCCGCCCAATATTCCATCGAAATCGAGTGCGCTCACGAAGTTGAACGCGTTGACCGTTAAAACTGAAGGAACGATGACCGGCTATAGCCGTGACTTGTTCCCGCATTGGAGCGGACAAGGGAACGGCTGCGACACGCGTCAAGTCGTCTTGAAACGCGACGCCGATTCGTACGTCGGTGACTGTCCGGTCACATCAGGGTCATGGTACAGTTACTATGACGGCATCACGTTCACGTCACCATCTGATTTGGATATCGACCACGTCGTACCGTTGGCCGAAGCGTGGCGTTCAGGTGCCAACAGCTGGACGACGACGAAACGTCAAAGCTTCGCCAACGATTTGACCGGACCACAGCTGATTGCCGTCTCGGCCAGCTCGAACCGTTCAAAAGGGGACCAAGACCCGTCAACATGGCAACCGACACGCACCGGTGCACGTTGCGCTTATGCGAAGATGTGGGTCGAGACGAAGAGCCGCTGGGGTCTCAGCCTCCAATCTACAGAAAAGACGGCCCTTCAAACGGCCATCAATGCTTGCGTCTATTGATTCAGAAAGGAGTCTACGATGAACCAGCAATCTTCAGTATTTAAAGCTACTCACGGCGTCATGACCGAGGAAGTCGGCGTCATCAGTGGAGAACTTGAATTACGGACGACGTGCCAGGAAGACGGCACGCTCGAGCTCGCCATCACGTACGTCGGTGCGGCCGAGTGGTACACATTGCCCGGGAAAGACTACAAACTGCATGATGTGCGCGACCATGAGGTCGTGCATCGCTTGCTCGTGAACGTCCTCGAGCGGGCATAACAAATGAGCCGACACGGCATCGTGTCGGCTTATTGTTTGTACTTGTCTAATAACGTCTTCGGGATATGGCAGTAATCGTCCGGACATCGCTCAAGCCGGTCTTGATGCTCATCCGCGCTTCGGATGTAGTTCGTGAGCGGCAATACCTCGACCGCGATTCGGTCCGCATCGCTTCGGTTGTCGATCAATGTGCGTGCGACTTCCAAATGACGTGGGTCTGCACTATAGACGCCGGTCCGATACTTTTCGCCGACATCTTCGCCTTGGCGATTGACGCTATACGGGTCGATGATTTCAAATAAGTAATTCATCAACTCCTTCATCGTGACGACGCTCGGATCGAACGTCGTTTTGACGCATTCGGCATAGCCGTCATATGCTCCGTCAAGCGTATCCGTCGCCCCGTTCGCCCGTCCGGCCTCTGTTTCGATGACACCGGGTAACGTCTTGATGAACGCTTGGACGCCCCAGAGGCAGCCACCTGCTAAATAAACGGTTTCGATCAGTCTCACTCCTTGTCTGTCAGGTTTAGGCAATTCTAGTTATACTATCGTTGTACATGATTATATCCAAAAAGGAGCACCATTTTGAAAACAATCAGACTCGCTCTTCTTCTATCCGCAGCACTCCATGTGATTTATGTTGTCGCCACGTTCGGAATCGGCTTCATCCGCACGCTCAATTATACACCCGACATCATCGCCGAGGCGGATAACGTCACTATGCTTCAAAACGAGGTGACCCTCGGGACGACTGGGTCGCCATTGATCTACGTCTTCACATGGATTGGTCTTGCCATCGTCCTAGCGATTGGGATGTTCACCGTTCAACGAATTCGCAAAACGCGCTAAGGAAGGAGAGTGTTTGAATCTCGTTCAACAAATCAGCAAAATCGACGGCCGGTGCACGACATATATGGCTTAAGGGCAACACGCATCCATTGATAAGCGAGATCCACACTTGATACGCAACCACATAAAAAGGAAATCTACGCTACTGTAGATTTCCTTTTCTTATAGATAGCCGAGTCGTTTCAAATCCTCATAGACGAGAGAAGATAGGAGCGTTCTCCCCTTCCCATTCAAATGATCTGGATTATGAAAGTACTCACGCTGATGGATGAACCGTTCGTCATCCATATAGTTTAAGAACGGGACGTCCAACTCGAGCGAGGCCAGATGTTGATAAACGAGTCGGTCCATGACCGCTTGATCAAAATAGGCGTTGTAGGATGCGTGGACCGGCTCCATCGCCAACACGACGCGATAGTCTTTCGCCTGACAATACGCGATGATTTCTTTCAATCGTTCCATGTTCTGCTCGATGTCACGATTCTCCACAGCCTGTTTATACTGCGCTTCGACCATCTCGTATTTTCGTTCCGAATAATTCTGGCCATTGTTCACCCACGGCTTATGAGACTCCCATCTGAAATCGCGAATCTCTCGTGACAGCGCCGTATACACGCTCCCACTGTTCAATGCAGGAATTGACGTGTACGTATAATAATCAAACGTACTGACCGGTTCGATATCTTCCCGTTCCAACACCTGATAATAGTTTTCTTTCCGGGCAATCTCCGCATTGCTGAACGTGATTTGCGAGAGCGAGACGATGACGACCCCACCCGGACGCAGATGTTCGTCGTACTGTTTCAACATCTTCAAGTCGTATTCAATCGTTTGGCTCGGCAACGCTAAATCGAGATGCGACAGACCGAGCGGTTTGAACGCATAGCCGAACATCGCGTGAGACGTACCTAGGTTGATGATATCCAACGGGGACGGGTTGTCTTGGAACGCCAACACGCCGCGGTTGTTATTGTACGCCCACGACTGTTTGACAAAGTCGTTGAGCGGAATCAACAAGAGCGCAACGATGATCAACACCACTGAAATTTTCATCCATACACTTCTCATAGCCATTCCTTTCACTTAGAACCCACCATAAATGAACCCTTCACTCGACACGCCGAACACCAAGACCGACACAATCACGAACAGTTGAATCGCCACGTTCGTGAAGGCTGAACGTTCGGACAGCCAGTCCCAAGCCGAACCTTTCGTCCGTTCGATATACTGAAACACCTGAACGGTCGTAAAGAAGAAGAGGAACACGAGTAAATCGAGTAACGAGAATAATTCAAGTGCCTGCAGCATGTCGACCGGTGCCCATGACGAAGGTGTCACATACAACCGGGCATGGTGAAACGCTTGGGCGACCGAGTCAGATACGAAAAAGACGCGCGAGAAACAGACCAACTGGAACGTGACCGCAATCTTCAGCCATTTATGAAGCTCGGGCGTCCGGTCCAATCGAACGAAGGACGCCATCTGTTCCCGCTGATGTTTCGTCGCGTCCCCGAACACGCGGTACAGGCCATGAATCAGACCCCATAAGACGAAACTCCAGGCGGCCCCGTGCCAGATGCCACTCACCAAGAACGTGATGACGATAGCGACATAGATTTGATGTCGTTTCTTTTTCCCTTTGCAGAGCGGGATAAAGATATAATCCCGGAGCCACGTCGACAGCGAGATGTGCCATCGGTTCCAAAAGTCGGCAATTGATACCGCGAAATGAGGCTGTCGGAAGTTCTCCGTCAACTTGATGCCAAATAGTCTCGCTGTCCCGATGGCGATATCGCTGCAGGCTGAAAAGTCGGCATACAATTGAAGCGAGAACAGCATCGTCCCGAGCACGATTTCGGAGCCGGTCGGGTCTGGCTGACTGAACACGCTCGCGACCATCGGCGCCAACCGGTCGGCGATGAGCGTCTTCTTGAAGAAGCCCCAGGCAATCCGCTTCATTCCATAACTGACATGCTCATAGTCGAACCGTTGTTCCGCTTTGAATTGAGGTAGCAACTTCTTGGCCCGCTCGATCGGTCCCGCCACGAGCTGCGGGAAGAAGGCGAAGTAAATCGAGAAATAGCCATAATGCCGCTCGGCCTTCAGCTTCCCGCGATACAAATCAACGAGATAGCTGATGGCCTGGAACGTATAAAACGAAATCGCCAACGGCAAGACGACATCTCGATACGGGATGTCGTAGTTCCACCCCATCGATGTCGCCACCGTGCGCAACGAGTCGTTCACGAAGTTAAAATATTTGAACCAGCCGAGGAACAATACCAGCGTGGAGACGCCGATCATCATGAGGCGTTTCTTCTGTCGCTTCTCGTCTTGTCGTTCAATCAGGATTCCCGTGACGAACGTAAAGGCTGTGCTCACGAGCAACAACGGGATGAACTGGATACTGAGCGTCGCATAAAACAAGTAACTGGCCGCCAGTAACAGTACCCAGCGGAAGCGATGCGGCACCACATAATATACCGCCACTAAAATGGCGAGAAACAGTAAAAACTCGATTGAAATAAACGTCATATCTTCACCTGATTATTCTAAACTTATACAGCTTTCAACAAAGGCTTCACTTGCACCCGCTTATTGGTTCAGGTGGTGACGAGCTCTCGTTTCGGTAATGCGGCATACAGAATTTTTCCAGATTCGTTCCGGGGAATGGCATCGATTTGTAGAATCGTGACCCCTCTTGTATGCATCATGTCCTTGATGACTTGTTTGATGGCGGGACGGTCATCGTGCAACGTGTACACGTACAGCTCATCATCCGTTCCCGTACAGACACACTCATGTCCGTGTGCTCGTAACAGGTCCTCCACTTCATCGAGGCTAATCCGGTTCCCATGCATCTTAATCATCCGCTCGATGCGGCCGACGATAAAGAAATAGCCGTCTTCATCCATATACGCCAAATCACCCGTCTGCAGGACGCCCTCGTTCTCATCTCCGCTCGCGAGATCGGATAACGCCTCGGCATACCCGAGCGACACGTTTACTCCCTGATACATCAACTCTCCGACGATGTTAGGCGCAGTGATCAGTTCACCTGTTTCCTTGCGAAGTGTCAATTCACCGCCTGGGATGGCGATACCGATGCTACCCGCCTTCTCCTGATTCTGGTCAGGAGGCAAATACGACATGCGGGCCGTCGCTTCCGTTTGACCGTACATCGTGAAAAACTGAATGCCTTTTCGTTCGCAGATGTCGGTAAACGCACTCGCTAAATCCGGATTCAATTTTCCTCCAGCTTGCGTCAGTTTCGTCAAACTCGGCAGCTCCATTGTCTCGAACTTGAGCCGGTGTAGCATCTCGTAGACGAACGGCACGCCGCCGAACGTCGTCACGTGCTGGTCGTGGCATAACTGCCAAAATTCCTTCTGCATGATTGACGCCTCCGTCACGACGATGGTCGCCCCGGACACGAGGTGGCTGTTGATAATCGACAGACCATACGAGTAGTTCATCGGCAACGTCGTGATTGGACGGTCGTCTTCAGTGATAGTTAAGTACGATACGATCGATGCCGCGTTGTGGAACAGGTTGTCGTAGCTGAGCCGTACCAGCTTCGGACTGCCCGTACTGCCGGACGTCGTCAACAGGAGCGCGAGCTCGTCATGAAGTTCATGCTCAATCACATGAGGACACTCAAATAGCACATAGTCCCGATATTCGTAAGTCGTGTCCATCTCCTGCATTAATTGCTCATGCTCCCGATTCGCCCAAATGTGCGTCGGTCGATAGCGGTCAATTAAGTTCTGCAGCTGTTCCGAATGAATCGCTGCATCCAACAGGAGTGGCACGATGCGTCCGCGCAGGAACCCGACGTAGCCGAAGAGTGACTCTTTATTGTTGGCACACAAACAAAAGACGAGCGTTCGATCGCCGACCTCACGCGCAATCGCGTCGGCCGCCTCAATCATCTCTTCGTAGGAATACGCACGATCCGCATAAATGGCGGTGCGTTCTCCATACTGACCAATCGTATCGAAGCGTTTCATTAACCGAAGTCCACACCCAAGCGTTTCAATAAGTCGATGCCAGACTGATACGTGTTGAAATCTGTGATCACATCGGAATCGAGATCGACGTCAAAAGCGTCCTCGAGCTCCGCAATCAATGTCATGTGGCCAATCGAATCCCACTCTTTCGTGACACCGAGCTTCATTTCTTCGAATGACGCGTCTGGCTCGACATCGAGTCCGTTGATAAAGGCTGTTTTATATAATTCGATATTGTTCATTGGATGAATTCTCCCCCATTTTAGATAATTGATAATGATAATCATTTGCTATGTGATTTTATCACATCGGTTTTTAGACAGCAATAAGACATCGAATCATTCATTTTTCTAACTAATTTACTCAATTCTAAAAATATGAGGCTAGATTTTGAGTACATCAGCGAATTTTAAAAAGAATTGAGTCATCAATAATCGATGACTCAATTCTTTGATCTATTCAATAAAATTCGATGGTAACATTCTCATATCCATTAGAGTTCAAAAATGAAATCAACAATTTTTCCGTTGCTTTGTCTGCTTCTTTTAAAAAGCCTTGACTTACTTTCTTCTCTTCAACTTTTTCTTTATCCTTTGTAATCTCGTCCATAATCGTTTGGGAAGGGTAGTCAGAAAAAATGTTTCCTTTGATGTCTGTTACTTTAGTATTTTCCGTTTCAGCAACATTATCGAGAATTTTAGACTTTGGCACTTGCACCAACATACGTTCATCTTTGTCATCGTAAGATAATTTAATATTGCTAAAGTCAGTTCCGGCTTTCAAATATCCGGAATACTCGATTAGTTTGATTGCTTCAGCGAATTTGATGTCCGATAATCCTATTAAAGAGACCTCTCTATTAGTGCGACTCACAATGACATGGCTATATTCATATTTCAATGTTGCTAGCTCTGACAACTCTACAATCCTATCTTGAACTAAAGCTGTATCTGAACTCTTATTAGTTGTGAATTCAAACGGTTTGAATTGAAATAAAATAATTGCGCCAACCATCACAGTTCCTAATACTAGAATCAGACTTGATATCATCAGCTTTTTCACAGTCGCATCCCCTTAAAAAATATGTAATTTTTATCCTTGGATTTATTATACGTTTTTATCTTTTATTTAATAATATAAATTTCGATAAATTAAAATAGATTATTAAATTACCTCCATACTAAAAAGACCACCTGTGATCTTCTGGTAAACAGTCATCACACAGCAGTTTCCCTTCGAAAGTTGCTCCATTACACAACTGTAACAATGGATCACTTTTTTCTCTGTCTGTTGTCCATCGTCCACAAGTTGAGCATTGTCCACAATTCATTAAACCTGGGTCCAAGACAACCGTGGAGGAACTTTTCCATTCCACATTCACTTCATTCGTATCTATTCTGATTTTTTGATCATGACACAGCTCATTCGCAATTTGATCAATCATCCCAAAATCTTTACGTACTTCCGTTTCGTCTACTTCCACCAAAAAAGATGCATTGATTAAAACTGTTTTTTTCAAAGTTAACTCTCCTTCCAATCATTCAATTCATGCGAGTTTTAATCAAAGTAGGTACTTGATTTTCAATGCTCTTAAACCTTTTTCCATATGATTAGCATTCGGTAGTCGAAAACATTTACCTGCACAAAAAGCGTCAAAGACAGAAGCTGCCTTTGACGCTAAACAAATATATATGTGGTTACTTATGATAAGGCTCATTCCGGTTGATCCGATACGCTCGATAAATCTGCTCGCACAAGACGAGCTTCATCAATTGATGCGGGAACGTCATTTTTGAGAAGGAGATCGTGTCGTCCGAACGTTTCATGACGTCATCCGATAAGCCGAGCGATCCGCCGATGACGAACGCGATTTTGCTCTTCCCGTACGTCGCCAAGTTGTCGAGCTCGCGGGCGAACTCTTCGCTCGTTCGTTGTTTGGCATCGATGGCCAAGGCAATCACATGCGTGTCCGGACTGATTTTCGCCAAAATCCGCTCGCCTTCTTTTTGTTTTACTAGAATCATGTCCGCTTCACTCAAATGCTCGGGCGCTTTCTCGTCCGCGACCTCGATTTCCTGCACTTTCGCATAGGCCGACAAACGTTTTGTGTACTCGGCAATCCCTAGTTTCAAATACTTCTCTTTTAGTTTGCCGACCGTGATAATTGAAATATTCATCCAATTCTTCCTTTTTCCACAGTTTTTTTGGAGTTATCCATAGGGTTATCCACAGAGTTATCCACAAATCCACATGTTGATAATCATTTTTTGCTTGACACAACATATGTTGCGTCGGCATCGCAGAACTCACATGTCACTTGTCCACTTGTGGATAGTTCTTCGAGCAACGGGTATTCCCCCGTCTCATCGACAATAATATCTAAAGCGATTTCAACATGTTCCTTGCATACTTTTTTTTCCACAATGTTTCCTCCTTAAAAAAGAAGCGTCGCCGCTCCTTTAGGTTGCTTCAGTTAATGTGGCCTCGGTCTTGCCTGCCTTGCCGCGTCGCGTATATTCAATCGTGACCTTATCCCCAACCGTGGCGTCTCGGTACAGGGCGTCTCGCAAATCGACGTAACGTTTGATGTCGCGGTCGCCGATTTTGACGATGACGTCACCGACGCGGAGGCCCGCCTCTTCGGCTGGACTGCCGGGCGTAATTGCCTCGACGAACACCCCGTCTTCGTTATCAAAACTAATCCCATACTCTTCCCTGACGTTACCCGGTACGGCGATGACTTCTTGAATCGTGACACCGAGCTGGGCCCGCGTCACTTCCCCATCACGCTCGAGCATATCGATAACCGGCAACGCGACGTTGACGGGAATCGAGAAGCCGACCCCTTCGACGCTCGCCTCGGCGATTTTCATCGAGTTGATGCCGACGAGCTCGCCGCGGATGTTGATGAGTGCCCCGCCGGAGTTACCCGGGTTGATGGCTGCATCGGTCTGGATGACCTCGGCGTTATAATCCATGAGGCCGTCACTGTTCGTATCGACCGGCACGGTGCGTTCGACACCACTGACGATACCACGGGTGACCGAGTTTGAAAAGACGCCGAGCGGATTCCCAATCGCCATGACGGTCTCGCCTGCCTGGAGCACGGTCGAGTCCCCGAGGGCAATCGGGGCGACGTCGATATTGGCCGGCAGTTTGACCGATGCGACAGCCAAATCATTGAGCGGGTCTTCTCCGAGAATCGTCGCCGAAGCGACTTGTCCATCAGAAAACGCGACGTTGATCTCATCCGCTTCTTCGATGACATGGAAGTTCGTGACGATATACGCCGTGTCGCCGTCGACCTTATAGATGACACCAGAGCCCGCTCCGGCCTCCCACTGCGAGTCCGAGGTGAACGCCCGCTGGATGTTCGTAATGCTGACGACGGACGTCTTAGCGCCCGTCACAGCGCTCGTGATGTCAGATTCCGTGACGGTTACGGCTTGTTCCGTCCGAATCAGTTCATTCGTCACAAAACGAGAGGTTGGGGAATCCCAGAGCATCATCGCCAAAAAGAACAAAGCCGCTCCTAAGAATCCGCCAACCCCTCCGAGTAACAACGGTTTTAAATTCACTCGTGGCTTATGGCGCACATGTTCTTCTTGCTTCGGGCGCCACTCGCTACGAGATGGGTACGTCGGTTTTACATCGTTCATTGTATCTGCTTCGTGCTCTAAAGGTTCGACGTCTTGAGGTTCATACTCATGGTGTCTCTCTTCATTCACGACGCGTCCCCCCTTCAAGACAGTGTGTTATCTGTCTTTTCCCAAGTTCGCTTATAAAGAAACGAGCGAAGTGGGGGTCGATGGGTCGGTATCGCACAATTTGATGCGACCGAGGTCGACATCACGCGTCCCGAGTGTTTGCGAGACGCTCATTTGAGCGAGCTCTTTCATGTTGTTATCTTTACTGAGGTGAGCCAAATAAATTCGTTTCGTCTGATCCCCAATGACCTCGCTCATCGCGATGGCCGCGTCTTCGTTCGAGACGTGACCGTAGTCCCCGAGTATCCGGCGCTTGACGCTCCACGGGTAACGTCCCATCTGGAGCATCGAGACGTCGTGGTTCGATTCGAAAATAAAGTCATCGGCCCCGCGGATGACACCTTTCATCCGGTCGGACACATAACCCGTGTCGGTGATATGGGCGAGGCGTCTGCCGTCATGGGCGAACTGGTAGAACATCGGGTCGGCCGCGTCATGGCTGACGTTGAACGACTCGATCTCGATATCCCCGAACTGTTTAATCTCGCCTACCTCAAAGTGAAACTTCAAGGCTGGGTCGACCTTTCCAATCAAGGATTCCATCGCGTCCCACGTCTTCGCGTTCGCGTAAATCGGTAAATTGTACTTTCGAGCGAGAATCCCGACACCTTTAATATGGTCGGAGTGCTCATGCGTGACGAGCAGTGCATCGATACCGTCAAACGATCGGCCGATTTCGGTGATGCGTTGTTGCATCGCCTTCCCGGTCAATCCGGCGTCGACGAGCAATTTCGCCCGTTCCGTCTCAATGTAGAGGGCGTTTCCGGTCGAACCGCTCGCAAGCACACTATAGCGTAAAGTCACTCGATCACTCCTTTCATTCTTCTGAATCAAATTCGACCCGTTCGACGGTCCCGTCGATCGCATTGACGAAGTAGGCGTCCTCGTCAATCGTGATCGCCCAGAGCGGCGGCATGATAATCAGGCTGCCGGAACTGTCGAGCGGCAGGCTATAGAAGCCTGTATTGATGGCTCGCATCTCTTGATTCGGTTGGAAGTATTTCCGGGCCGCGAGTTGCGAGATCGCCTCGCTCGCCGTCAAAACGAGATCGTCTTGCGACTTCGAGGACAAGTTCGTCAAATGACGTTGTTTATAGTCGGTCACTTCGAACGCTTCGTTCAGTTGAAGCAATAAAAGCGACGGACCGATGTACTGTTCCGTCTCCCCGTTGATTTCGGGGTTCGAGAAAATCTTATTGTTCTCATACGTCTGCACGAAAGCGACTTGACGCGTCTCGGCGTCATATCGCCAGTACGCATATTCGGAACCGAACGGGACGTACTCTGAGACGAACGTCGCCGCGGTCGTCCGCAAATCGTTTTGATCGAGCGGGACGGGCTGTTTGAGCTCGACTTCGAGTTGCATGTTGTCGAGTGTCGTCGCCAGTTGGGCTTCCCGATTCTGCGTGATCATCGAGGCCGACATCTGTTCCGACGATCCCGTCAAATAGCCGATGTCCCGACCCATCCGTGGCAACTTCGACGCATCGACGTTGCGTTGGTCCAAGATTTGCGCGATGGACGTATTGTCGTTCGTCACGACCTCCGTCGCCCACGTTTCCGTCAAGAGCTGGAACAACAGGTAGATGTTCAGCGCGAGGAAGGCGAAGAGGAGAATCGTTTTCGCTTTACTCCAGTCCACGATACATCATCCTTTCTGTCCAGTCCTCCGGTTGATCGAATGGAATCCATCTTCCGGCTTCCCGAACGAACCAGTTCGGGGAGAACGTGACGTAACGGCTCGTGTCTTCATTGTATTCAATCTCATAGCCGAGACGAATCTCAGTCACGTTTTCAAATCGTCCTGCGTTGACGAGCGTATCAACCACATCTTGTCCATCCGCGAGCTGCGTCGTCCCGACCGAGATCAAACGATCGATTTCGAGATGGTGCCGGGTGATCGACCGGACTTGCGTCCCGTCGTTCTCGATACGCAGCGTCGACAAATCGACGGCGTCGTTGTTGATGAACGCCTCCCGTTGACTGAACACCGGGAAACCGTTCACGTGAAACCGGAACACGGTCGTCTCAAACCCTTGATTGGCCGGGGTAATCGCATCGAAGCGAAGCGACAACCCTTGGCTCTCCGACGTCTCATCGACCCAACCTCCGTGGAAGTTGACGAACTCGACGATCGTGTCGAGCCCGATGACCGACTCTTGTTCCGTGCTATTGCGCGACAAGTTACGGTAGCGGCTCGCGTTCAGGTTCGCATCGTATTCGGCGACGCTAATCCCGTTCGTGAGGGCGCCGACGGAGCTGGCCGGATCGACTTCCTGCACGTTCGGGTCACCCGGGAAGAACGTATCGCGCATCCAGTCGAGGCGCGCCGAGATTTGAATTTGAGACACGTCATAGGCGAACAGCTCATTCATCTCCGGTCCGACGACCGGGATATAGTTGACGCGTTCATCCGTGTACGTGACACGTCGCATCGACCGGTCCGAATCTTTCAAGAACAGGCTGTTGACGTCCCCTTGGCCGACTTTCGACAAGCGGCCTTCCCAGAGCGACTGGTCGCTCATGATGGTACGGATGCGCCACGTGTCGTCCTTCATGAAGATGAGGGCCCGTTGCGGCACTTTCCCGGATAGGCTGTACGAGCCCGGGAGCATGTAGCTGAGCGTGTCCGCATAATACGCTTCCGGTAAAATCAGTTCGACGGCCTCGTCGACGCCCGCATACAAACTCGGGACGTTCTTGACGGCGAGTGGTTTGAACTCGCTCGCTTCGAACGATTCCCGGATGACGCGCATGATTTGCTTCGGCGTGTTCTTCGTGGCAAAGACGGCGTTGTTCTCATGGACGACCGTTTGGGCCGGCACGATGACTTGACGCGCCTGGCGCTGCAACGACTCATCCACCGTCGCGACTTGCGTCTCCGATTGGACCGACTGATACTTCGGATGGTAATCCCAAAGGATGACCGTTTGGACGATGGACGTGACGATCAAGGTGAGCAAGACGAGCGATTTCACTAGTTCTGGCTTCGCCAAGAAGCGTGGTCGTTCCATCAGTCATTCACCTCCACGATCGTATCGAACGGGATGGTGAAGTAAATCGTCGTCCCACGTCCGAACTCACTCTCGGCCCAGATGTCGCCGCCATGGGCGGAAACGACTTCTTTGGCGATTGATAGACCGAGTCCAGTCCCACCGATATTGCGGGCCCGGGCCTTGTCGACCCGATAGAACCGTTCAAAGATTTTTTTCAAGTTCGATTTCGGGATACCGACTCCTTCATCTTTAATGCCGATGACGAGCCGCTTGGCACGGAGCATCGTCCGGAACGTGATTGTCCCACCTTCTGGCGAGAACTTGACGGCGTTCGTGATGATATTATCGATGACCTGAGTCATCTTGTCTTGATCGGCATGAACGTACACGCGACGCTTCATGAGCTTACGGCGGAACTGAATCGTCTCGCCTTTCGTCATCTCATGTCGCTCGATGATATCGTTGAAGAACTGGATAAAATCGAACTTCACTTTTTGCATCGTATACTCTTTGCTGTCCATCTTCGACAGTTGCAACAAGTCGTTGACGAGGCGAATCATCCGCTCCGTCTCATTCTGGGTCGTCTCGAGGAAGCGCGGGGCAAGCTCATCGTCCTTGTATGCGCCTTCCGCGAGCACTTCGAGGTAACTCCGCATCGTCGTGAGCGGCGTCCGCAGCTCGTGGCTGACGTTCGCGACGAACTCACGGCGGTCTTGCTCGACTTGTTCTTGCTCGGTCACATCGTGCAGAACGACGATGAGACCGGTGATTGGTCCGCTATGCTTTTGGATCGGTGAGAAGTAGGCGCGGACGAGGAACAGCTCTTCGTCCGTACTGAGGTCGATCAGTTTTGGCGGCATCGTCCCGTCTTCCGGGATGACGATCTCGTCATCGAATTCGAGCAAGTTCTGTAGGTTCGCCCCCATCGCTTCTTCTTCAGCGAGCCCGATCATATCGCGGGCTTGGTCGTTCATCAAGATGACGCGCAACGAACGATCCGTCGCGACGACCCCGTCCGACATGTTCTCGAGGACGCTCGTCAAGCGGCGCCGTTCGGCTTCCGTCGTTGCGTTCGCCTCCATAAGTTCATCGGTCAATTCGTTGAAGGCGTAAGCAAGTTGGCCGACCTCGTCGTCGGAATAGACTTTAACTTTCCGCGAGAAATTCCCTTTTCGCATCTCGACGGCTTGACGACGCATATCCGCAATCGGTCGCGTGATTGTCCGTGACAGCAACACTCCCAAGATCGATGTGATGATGAGAGCGATGAGTGTCCCGGTCGCGAGAATCCTCGTCACTTGTTCCATTTGGTTATAGATGGACTGCATCGAGGCCTCGATATAAATCATACCGGTCGTCGTCCCATCGACCTCGGATTTCACCGGGACGGCGACGACACGCATGCGTTCGTTCGAGTCTTCATAGACGAGCGTCTCTTGCGCTCCGCTCGTCGCAAACGATTTTTGAATAAACGAGTTCGCCGTCCGTTGTCCGACGAGACTTTGGTTATTCGGATTCGACGTCGCCCGGACGACACTGTTCGTGTCGATAATCTGGACTTCGCGAATGTCATCAGCTAGCGTCGTGCTCTCCGTAAACTCAGACAGCAGTTGATCCAGTACCTGGTTCAACTGCTGGTCCGAGGTCGAGTCACCGCCGTTCGATGCGATCCCTTCACTGACGTTATAGCTCAGAAGGTTGGCGCGATCGACGAGCGACTGCGAGAAGTTGTTGATGTATTGTCGTTCGAGGGAGCGCACGAAGTACACTCCGATGACTTGCATCGCAACAAGAATGAGCAGCGCATAGATGACGACGAGCTTCCACTGGATAGATTTAAAGAAGTTCGTCCGTTTCATCGTTTAGTCTTCTTCTCCTGCTTTTAAATAGTAACCGACACCACGGCGCGTGATGATATACGTCGGCGTCGATGGGTTGTCTTCGACTTTTTCGCGCAAACGTCGGACCGTCACATCGACCGTGCGGACATCGCCGAAGTAGTCATAGCCCCATACCGTCTGGAGCAAATGCTCGCGCGTCATGACTTGCCCGATGTTTTGGGCAAGATAATGGATGAGCTCGAACTCACGGTGTGTCAGTTCGATTTTCTCTTCCCGTTTCGTGACCATGTATGAATCCGGATGAATCGTCAAGTCACCGATGACGATATCATTGGCGTTGGCACCTTTCGTTTCTGGGGCCGGGGCTGTCGCATGACGGCGCATGTTCGCCTTGACGCGGGCCAAGAGCTCGCGCGAGCTGAACGGCTTCGTGACGTAATCGTCAGCACCGAGCTCGAGTCCGAGCACTTTATCGATCTCAGAGTCTTTCGCCGTCAACATGATGATCGGCATATCGTACTTCTTCCGGACTTCACGGCATACTTCCATACCGTCTTTGAGCGGCAACATGATGTCGAGCAAAATCAAATCCGGTTTGACTTCTTCGACTTTCACGAGCGCCTCTTCCCCGTCATACGCGACGTGGACTTGGTATCCCTCTTTTTCAAGCTTAAACTTCAATATATCTGCGATTGGTTGTTCGTCATCTACCACTAAAATCGTACGATCCATTCAGTGAGTCCTCCTCTTATCGTTAAACGTACATGTCTACATTGTAACTCTTTTTCTATAGGTTAGAAAGCGTGGTCCATTTCCGTGGAAATGAAAAGAGAGCCACGAGGGCTCTCTATCTTATGCTTCGTAAATATCACGCAAGATGACCGTCTGCTCACGTGCCGGTCCGACCGAGAACGTCAACAATTCGATACCTGTCAACGCTTCGATGCGCTTGACGTAGTTCTGCGCGTTCACCGGCAAGTCTTCGAACTTGCGGATGCCTGTGATGTCTTCTGTCCAGCCTGGGAGCTCTTCGAACACCGGCTTGCACTGTTCGAGCACGCGGAAGTTCGGTGGGTACTCGTCGAGGAGCTTGCCTTCGAACTCATATGCCGTACAAATCTTGAGCGTCTCAAGACCTGTCAACACGTCAATCGAGTTGAGGCAAAGGTCTGTGATGCCGCTGACGCGGCGCGAGTGGCGGACGACAACCGAGTCGAACCAACCGACGCGACGCGGACGTCCTGTCGTCGTACCGTACTCTTTTCCGACTTCACGGATCGTGTGACCGATCTCATCGTCAAGTTGGGTCGGGAACGGGCCGTCTCCGACACGTGACGTGTACGCCTTACAGACGCCGACGACGTGATGGATCTTCGATGGACCGATACCGGCACCGCTCGATACGCCGCCTGAAGCCGCGTTCGATGATGTGACGAACGGGTACGTTCCGTGGTCGATGTCTAGCAACACACCTTGCGCGCCTTCGAAGAGCACTTTCTGTTCTTCGTCGAGCGCGTTGTTCAACACGACCGATGTATCACATACGTACTTGGCGAACTGTTGGCCGTACGCGTAGTATTCTTCGAAGATGTCATCGAATTCAATCGCATCGACTTCGTACATCTTCACGAACATGCGGTTTTTAATCGCGAGGACGGTCTTGAGCTTCTCGGCGAACACTTCTTTGTCGAGAAGGTCAGCGATGCGAATCCCGATACGCGCCGCTTTGTCCATGTAGCAAGGACCGATCCCTTTGAGCGTCGTCCCAACTTTGGCGTCGCCTTTCGCGTCCTCTTCGAGCTTGTCTTGCAACTGATGATACGGCAAAATGACGTGGGCCCGGTTCGAGATGCGGAGGTTATCCGTGCTCACACCGCGCTCGTGCAAATACGCGAGCTCCGTGACGAGTGATTTCGGATTGACGACCATCCCGTTCCCGATGACACATGTTTTGTCCGAGTAGAAGATCCCCGATGGAATCAAGTGAAGTTTATACTTCGTATCGTTGAAGACGATTGTATGACCAGCGTTGTCTCCCCCTTGATAACGCGCGACGACCTCGGCCTGCTTCGATAAGAAGTCCGTGATTTTCCCTTTACCTTCATCGCCCCACTGCGTTCCCACTACGACTACTGATGACATAATGAATCCTCCTTGTAGATAAACGTTCTATTCAAACCATCCGTAAGTGTACACTTGCTCTTGTTGAAAGTCAACCTAATACCGAACGATATTTTTAAGTTGTAACCTTTCGTTCGTTATTGACGTGTCATTTCTCGTTCAATGATGAAATTCTTCAAAATCAAGATACGTTTAGGTCTAAAGACCGACCAAAAAGGCGACGTCATGAGACGTCGCCTTTGGCAGAATCATTCGTCCTACATCGGTGGCGCAAAGGCTTGCGTCTCCATGTTGACGAACTTGTTATATTCTTTTCGGAACGAGAGTTTGACCGTCCCCGTCGGACCGTTACGCTGCTTGGCGATGATGATCTCGATCGTGTTGGCGTCTTCACTCTCTTTGTCGTAATAGTCATCCCGGTACAAGAACGCGACGATATCGGCATCTTGCTCAATCGCCCCGGATTCCCGGATATCCGACATCATCGGTCGCTTGTCTTGACGGCTCTCAACACCACGTGAGAGCTGTGACAAGGCGATGACCGGCACTTGAAGCTCACGTGCGATCGCTTTGAGCGTACGCGAGATTTCCGAGACTTCTTGTTGCCGGTTCTCGCCCGGCTTGCCGTTCCCGACGATGAGCTGCAAGTAGTCAATCATGATCATGCCGAGGCCGTGCTCTTGTTTCAAGCGGCGGCACTTGGCCCGAATCTCGTTGACGCGAAGACCCGGCGTATCATCGATATATATACCGGCTTGTGACAGCGACGACATGGCGAGCGAGAGTCGCCCCCAGTCCTCGGCCTCGAGCCGTCCCGTCCGTAGACGCTGGGCATCGATATTGCCTTCCGCACAGAGCATCCGCATGACGAGCTGCTCGGCACCCATCTCCAAACTGAAGATGGCGACGTTCTCGCCGGTACGGACGGCCACGTTTTGCGAGATGTTCAAGGCGAAGGCCGTCTTCCCGACGGAAGGACGGGCTGCGACGATGATGAGGTCGTTGCGTTGGAAACCGGCCGTCATCTTGTCGAGATCGCTGAATCCGGTCGCGATACCGGTGATTTCGCCGCTCGATTGGTGCAGTTTTTCAATCGTCGAGTAGGCGTCCGATAAGACCGAGCCGATCGGATGGAAGCTTGACTGCCCTTTACGTTGCGAGACTTTTAGAATGTTCCGCTCGGCGTCTGACAGGACGGCATCGACCTCGTCTTGGCGTTCATACCCGTCCGAGACGATATTCGTCGCAGTCCGAATCAAGCGGCGAAGCGCCGCCTTTTGGTCGACGACGTTCAAATAATAACCGATGTTGCCGATGGCCGGAACTGCTTCGGCGATTTCCGCCAAATAGTTCAACCCACCGATTTCATCGAGAATGCCTTGGGCTTGAAGCTCCGAACTGAGCGTGACCAAATCGACGAGTTCGCCGCGGTCGTTAATCTTCAGCATCGCCTCAAAAATCCGTTGATGGCTGACACGATAAAAGTCGTCCGGGTCGACCCGTTCCGAGGCCGTAATCAGCCGGTCAGAATCGAGGATGACGGCCCCAAGGACAGCTTGTTCCGCTTCGACGCTATGTGGCGGGGTGTTGACTTGAATCGCATCACTCATACGTTGTCTACCTCACCTTCACGCTTCTTGAACATGAACGTTTAACGAAGCCGTGACGTCATGATGCAACTTCACCGGCACTTTCGTGAACCCGAGCGCTTTGATTGGGTGTTCAAGCTCGATTTTACGCTTGTCGATCTTGTAGCCCATTCCTTTCAACGCCTCACCGATTTGTTTGCTCGTGACCGATCCGAAGACGCGACCGCCTTCACCTGACTTCGTCTTGACGACGATCGTCTCTTTTTCAAGCTTGTCCTTCAACTGTTGGGCTTGCTTCAATTCTTCTTCGGCCGCTTCTTCAGCGCGTCGCTCTTTCGCGGCGAACGCCTTCAAGTTACCCGGTGTCGCTTCGACCGCCAAGTTCTTTTTAAAGAGTACGTTCTTTGCGTAAGCGTCCGCGACGTCTTTGACGTCACCAGCTTTACCTTGACCTTTAACATCTACTTTTAAAATGACTTTCATTCAGAATCCTCTCCCTCTGTTTCGTCTGTCATGTAATGATCAATCGCTTCTTGCAATAATGTCTTCGCCTGTTCCCGGCTCACGTTCAATTGCGTCGCCGCATTCGTCAAATGGCCGCCTCCGTCCAGCATCTCCATGATGACTTGGACGTTGACGTCGCCGAGCGAACGAGCACTGATGCCGGTCCGGCCGTCTGGCAAGATGGCGATGACGAACGACGCTTTAACACCCTCCATATTGAGGAGTTGATCAGCGGATTGGGCAATCAACACTTGATGATGCACTTCATCATCCGAAGCGACGGCGATCGCCATACCATCGGAATAAATATCCGTGTTTTCGAGTATATGGGACTGTTCGATATACGATTCAAGGTCTTGACGCATGAAGTGTTGGACAAGCACGGTGTCTGCCCCTTGAATCCGAAGGAAGGAAGCGGCGTCGAACGTCCGCGATCCCGTCCGCAGAGTAAATCCTTTCGTGTCGACCACCATACCTGCGAGGAGCGACGTCGCCTCTAAAATCGATAGCTTGCGCGTCCCGGCCTGATACTCGATCAACTCCGTCACGAGTTCGCACGTCGATGACGCGTACGGCTCCATATAGACGAGGACCGGATCCTCGATGAACTCTTCGCCGCGGCGATGGTGATCGATAACGACGACCCGTTCCGCCCGGTCCAAAATGTCCCGTGAGATGACGAGCGACGGTCGGTGCGTATCGACGACGACGAGGAGCGTCTGTTCGTCGATGAGCGGTTGAGCCTCGAACTCTGTCAAAAAACGGCTATATAGGTCTTCGTCGTTTTCGACTTCATTGACGAGACGTTGGATGCCGACACTCGTCTCGCCGGCCGGGATGACGACGTACGCCTCGCGACCGACAAATTCAGCCAGTTTCATGATGCCAATCGAAGCCCCAAGTGAATCCATATCGGGGTTTTTATGCCCCATAATCAGGACACGGCTCGACTCGCGAATCAAATCGCGCATCGAGTTCGAGATGACGCGGGCTCGAACCCGGGTCCGTTTCTCGGTCGGGTTCGTCTTGCCGCCGAAAAAGCGGACTTTCCCGTTATGACGCTTGACGACGACCTGGTCGCCGCCACGTCCGAGCCCTAAATCGAGACTCGATTGCGACAAGTTACCGAGTTCCGTCAACGTCGTCTCTCCGCAACCAATCCCGATGGAGAGTGTGAGCGGAATCTTATGCTCTTTCGTCGCCTCACGGACCTCATCGAGAATCGAGAAGCGGTTGTTCTCGAGTTCAGAGAGCGTCCGTTCGTTCATGACGAGAAAGAAGCGGTCGGCTGCCGTCCGACGCATATAGATGTGGTATTTTTGAGCCCATTGGTTCAAGAGGACGGTCACACGTCGATTGATTTCACTCCGGACCTGTTCATCCACAGCGGTCGACATCTCGTCATAGTTGTCTAAGTATAAGACGCCGATTACCGTCTGTGTTTCCGAGTATTTTTGTTCAATCTCTGCCTCATCCGTCATATCGAACAAGTAAAGTGTCTGATACTCCCTATTGTAGAGGACCCGATAAACGCGGTCTCCGACTTCGATGGTCGCCTCGTCCTCTTCTTCCTCAATCAATTCGGTGAACGCCGAGTGAATCGAGTCAATCGAGATTCCGAGTTCCATCTCGAGCTCAAAGATGAGTCGAGACTGTTCATTGAACCAGCTGATGCGACGAGCTTCGTCAAAGACGAGAATCCCGATCGGCATGCCGGTGAGCGCTTCTTTCCCAACATCTTCAATCCGATGCGACAAGGAATGAACGTATTGTTCCCATGCCTTGCGCTCTCGTCGAATCGTCACTTGCTGATAGATGAAAAAAATCAGCGTGCCCACGAACAGGGTGATTGCCGCCACAATGCTGTAGAACGCCAATCCTAACGCGACCAACATTCCAATCACATATGGAACGGCGTGACGCGCGTACTGGTTCTTCACTGATGTTATTGCTTCACCACTGTGCATGTGTGCCTCCTAAAATGAGTGGTGTTCCACCCATGATGTCTAAATGGTTTCTGCTCTATCATACCATATCCGCCCGTTTCACTTACACTCCTACATCGGCTCAGAAAACAAAAAACGACCTATCCCGAGGGATAAGCCGTGTGTCAAAAATTACTCTGCAACGTATGGAAGCAAAGCCATTTGACGTGAGCGCTTGATAGCGACAGTAAGTGGACGTTGGTATTTCGCTGAAGTACCAGTCACACGACGTGGAAGAATTTTACCACGCTCCGAAACGAAGCGTTTGAGCAATTCTACGTCTTTATAATCGATATGGGTGATGTTGTTCGACGTAAAGAAACATACTTTACGACGACGACGACCTCCTGGACGAC
This sequence comes from Exiguobacterium sp. s50, assembly GCF_018618175.1. Classification (NCBI taxonomy): domain Bacteria; kingdom Bacillati; phylum Bacillota; class Bacilli; order Caryophanales; genus Exiguobacterium; species Exiguobacterium sp. s50. The sequence goes on along the minus strand of NZ_JACSLP010000009.1, from coordinate 23,981 downwards.
GTGCCATGTGAAGACCTCCTTTTTAGTTTAGTTTTCGAATCGACGCGATCAAAATGGCAGATCGTCATCCGATAAGTCGATTTTTCCGCCACCCGAGAACGGGTCAGCTTCAAAACCTTTGTTTGAGTTCGAGGACTGAGATGAAGTCGAAGAAGCGGCTGCGCCCCATCCTGACCCACTTGACTCACCACCACCGAAGACATCTCCAGCCGGTGCTGTATCACGTTGCCCTGAGGCACCGCGTGGTTCAAGGAAGCGTACGCTATCGGCTACGACTTCTGCCCGGTAACGACGTTGGCCATCTTGACCTTCGTAACTACTGATTTGAAGGCGACCGTCTACGCCGGCCATGCTGCCTTTTTTCAAATATTGTGCCACGTTCTCTGCTTGTTTGCGCCAAACGACACAATCAATAAAGTCCGCCTCGCGCTTCCCATCTTGTCCAGTGAATGGACGATCGCAAGCGAGAGTAAAGCGAGTTACGGCAATCCCGCTCTGCGTGTAACGCATTTCTGGATCGCGTGTCAATCGACCAACTAACACAACTCGGTTAATCATCTCAAAGCTCCCCTTTCGCAATATGAAGCGTTAAGAATTAACGCTCGTCTTTAGTTGTCATTTGACGGACAACGTCATCAGAGATCTTCATGAGACGCTCTGTTTCTTGAATCGCTTTAGGCTCAGCAGTGATGTTGAGAAGAACGTAGTGTCCTTCGCGCATCTTGTTGATTTCGTAAGCGAGACGACGTTTACCCATGTCTGTTGTTTTATCAACAGTACCACCGTTTTCAGTGATGACGTTGTTGAAGCGTTCGATTAAAGCTTTCTTAGCTTCCTCATCAACTGATGGACGGATAATGTAAAGAAGTTCGTATTTACGCATTATCTTTCACCTCCTCTTGGACTAACGGCTCCTACCGGTTGTAGGAGCAAGGAGCAAACAAATGTTTTACTCACGTCATAATATACTATCAAACTTCTGTTCGTTTTACAATACGTTTCCGTAAAATGGCTTAAACGTTGAAACGGAACGTGACGACGTCGCCATCTTGGAAGACATATTCTTTTCCTTCTGAGCGGAGTTTCCCTTGTTCTTTGACCGTCGTCATATTGCCGGCAGCTGACAAGTCTTCATACGAGACGACTTCTGCCCGGATGAATCCACGCTCGAAGTCCGAGTGGATGACGCCCGCACATTGTGGGGCTTTCATGCCTTGCTTGAACGTCCAGGCGCGTACTTCTTTCTCACCGGCCGTGAAGTAAGTCGCGAGACCGAGCGTCGAGTAAGCGGCACGAATCAATTGATCGAGACCTGATTCTTCGATGCCGAGGTCTTGCAAGAACTCAAGGCGCTCTTCTGGTTCGAGCTCTGAGATTTCTTCTTCGATGCGGGCACAGATGACGATTACTTTCGCCTCTTCTGTCGCCGCGTGTTCACGAACTGCTTGGACGTATGGGTTTTGATCGGCATCCGCCACTTCGTCTTCACTGACGTTCGCGACGTAAAGCATCGGCTTCATCGTGAGCAATTGGAAGTGTTTGACGATCGCAAGTTGGTCTTCTGTCAACTCGGCAACGCGAGCCGGGCGCTCCGATTCGAGGACGGCTTGAACGATTTCGAGTGCCTCGAGTTCTTGAGGTGCACCCTTATCTTTCGACTTGACCATTTTTTGAACGCGCGTGATGCGTTTCTCGACCAACTCAAGGTCGGCCAAAATCAATTCGAGGTTGATGGTCGTGATGTCATCAATCGGCGAGACTTTTCCTGCCACGTGCGTGATGTTGTCGTCTTCAAAGCAACGGACGACTTGGCAAATCGCGTCGACTTCACGGATGTTGGCGAGGAATTTGTTTCCGAGCCCTTCTCCTTTTGACGCACCTTTCACGATTCCGGCGATATCTGTAAACTCAAATGCGGTCGGTACGGTCTTCTTCGGTTTGACGAGTTCCGTCAACCGATCGAGACGTGCGTCCGGCACTTCGACGACCCCTACGTTCGGGTCGATTGTCGCGAACGGATAGTTGGCTGCTTCTACACCGGCTTGCGTGATGGCGTTAAATAATGTCGATTTCCCGACGTTCGGTAATCCGACGATTCCTGCTGTTAATCCCACTTGTATGTCCTCCTCATCCGGCTTTCCCGGGAAATGTTGATCCGTCTGTGGAGTGGGTACGTTCAGTACACCACACCGTCACATCCTTCACAATTATAGTTAGTCCTCGATTAAACCGCAACTCACGGTTGCAACATAGAGAAGAACGCCACTTATTCAGCGGCGTTCTCTTGTTTAAGCACTTTTTTCAATCGCTTATCAAAGTCGCGACGCGGCATGAGCACGCTCGCCCCGCATCCTTGACACTTGATGCGAATATCCATTCCGACCCGAGTCACCTGCCAGCGGTTCGTCTGACACGCATGCGGTTTCTTCATTTCTACAAAATCGTTCAACTCATACGATTTAGCCTGCATTTTCCGGCGCTCCTTTAGTCGTTGTGGTTGGCGGCATCATGACGGTACGCGGATACGGGATTTCGATTCCGCGCTCATCTAGCCCGGCCTTCAACTCTTTATGCAAAATCCGACCGGCCGCGAAGTGTTGTGTCGGTGGAACTTCGGCCATGAGACGATAGACGACTTCCGACGGTCCGAGCGACTGCACACCAGCGAGCGTAATTGGTTCGATGAACAAGTCGTGATACTTCTCCTCGACCGTATGGGCGATTTCTTTCAACGCCTTCTCCACTTTATCCGTGTCTTCTTCATACGCGACACCGATATCGACGACTGCGACACTGTTTTCGAGTGAATAATTCGTCACTTGCATGATTTGTCCGTTCGGGATGATCGTCACTTGTCCGTTCAACCCTTTCAACTTCGTCGTCCGAATCCCGACTTCGATGACGGTGCCGTCGACTTGTTGATTTAAATTGACGTAATCCCCGTTCTTATACTGGTTCTCGAAGATGATGAACGCACCTGTGATGACGTCCTTCACCAAGTTTTGCGCACCGAACGAGATGGCCAGACCGGCGACCCCGGCCGATGCGATTAAACCGGCGATATTGACGCCGAACTGCCCGAGCACCGTCAAAATCATGATCAGGCCGAGCACATAGCGAATCGTGTTTTGGGCCAATTTCGATAGCGTCTCATTTTGCCGTTGCGTCACAATATCGTGCTCTTTAATTTTACGCAGTGCGAACACGCGTTGGACCATCGACGTCAAAATGCGTGACGCCACGTAAAGTGCCAAGATGATGAGTGCGACACCGGTCAATTTGATACCGAGACCGATCCACATCTCCGTGTCTTGAAAATAGGCGACGAACCGATTGACACTATCCATCGTTTCGTCGGCTACCGTGCTTAAGTTTGTATCTGTATTTTGTGAAGCCATGTTGTCACCTCTAGCGTTATAGATTCTAACCCATCAAACCATAATTAACGACTTTTCTCAAACCCTACATCCGGACGTTATAAGTTTCGGTGTTCCGGGAATGGGATAATACGGTTTCATTCCGCAATTGCAACTAGACGCAGGCAGCTTAGAAGAGAGGATGAGATTCATGCCGTTTCGCCTAAAACCTCATAAACCATACTCTTTTTTCATCGAACATACCGAACGGAGTGGATCCAAGCTCTTTGCCGATCAACTGCATGATCAGTTGGCAAAGGAGACGCATCGTCCAATCGTCCTCGTTTGTATCGGCTCCGACCGTTCCACCGGTGACTCGCTCGGACCGCTCGTCGGCACGTTCCTTGAGGAGCGCTTTGTCCGCAATATCCATGTGTACGGCACGTTGACAAAACCGGTCCATGCGCTGAACCTTGTCGAGACGCTCCATGAGATTCAGACACGGTTCCATCGCCCCCTCATCATCGCCATCGACGCTTGCCTCGGTCGCTTGTCGAGTGTCGGTTATATCTTCTTCTCAGAAGGACCGCTCGCCCCCGGTGCCGGTGTTCAAAAAGAACTCCCTTCGGTCGGCGAATACAACATTAAAGCCGTCGTCAACGTAAGTGGCTTCATGGAAATGATGATTTTGCAAAACACGCGCCTCCACCTCGTCTATGAGCTGGCCCGTTTCATCACCGACGGGTTCGTCGAGTTCGACTCACGCATCGGGCGGCTTCATCAAGAAGAGGCGGCCATCACCCGACTTCGTCAGTCTCGTGACGAATCGAAATCTTGAGGCGATAACAACGTCAATAGATGTTCCAAATCGTCTTGCGAGAAATACTTCAGCTCGAGGACGCCCCCTTTTCGACGCGGGCGAATCGATACATCCATTTGAAGACGTTCCGCTAGCACCGCCTCGACGGCTTCCACGTCGGCGTCCGAGCGTTTGAGCGTCTTTTTTTCAATGCGCTCCTTTTGTAAATAGCGCTCGAGTCGGCGGACCGTCCATTGCTCGGCGATGACGCGACGGGCAATCTGTTCCATCGCCTGAACCGATTTCATGCCGGTGATGGCCCGGGCGTGACCCATCGTCAACTCGCCAACCATGACCGCATGCTGGACCGCACTCGGTAACCGAAGCAGTCTCAGGCTGTTCGTCACATGGCTCCGACTCTTGCCGACGCGTTCGGCCAGTTGTTGCTGGGTCAATCCGAGCGTTTGCATCAACTGTTCGTAGGCGAGCGCCTCTTCGATCGCGTTCAAGTCGGCACGTTGAATATTCTCAATCAAGGCGAGTTCCATGACGCGGTCCGAGTCGGCCGTGACAATCAATGCCGGGATATCCGTCTTGCCGGCCAATTGAGCAGCCTGAAACCGACGCTCGCCGGCGATGATTTCATAAAACCCACTCGCTTTACGGACGACGATTGGTTGCAACACACCATAACGTTCAATCGATTGCCTGAGCTCGTCTAGCTTTTCTGGTTCGAACTGCTTACGGGGCTGGTTCGGGTTGGGACGAATGTGTTTAATCGGTAACCGTTCCATCATGATTCCTCCATTCCTTCTGACTGATAGCTATAAAAAAAGCACAGGCTCACTTTTGTGGCCGTGCTTTCGGGATTCGAATTCGAATTTCAACAAATTCGTCTTCTTCGACTTCCTCGGTCTGGACTTCAATCCCGGTCTTTCCGATCAAACTGACCGAGTCCCGGATCGTATTGAGGGCGATTCGCGTGTCACGTGCGAAACTTTTCGTCCGACGGCGTTGCTTTTTCGGTTTCCGCTTCTCTTCTTCAATCGGTGTCGTCAAGAAGGCGACGCGTTCTTCCGTCTCTTTGACGTTAAAGTCCTGCTCTATAATCTCCATGAGCACTTGGAGCTGGAGTCCTTCCTCTTTGAGCGGCAAAAGCGCCCGAGCGTGACGTTCATTGATTTGGCGGTCGCGCAAACATTGCTTGACGTCGTTCGGCAATTTCAACAGGCGTAGTTTATTGGCAATCGTCGACTGACTCTTGCCGAGACTCTTCGCGAGCGCGTCTTGTGTCAGACCTTTCATGGCGAGCAGACGATCGTACGCCTCCGCTTCTTCAATCGGACTTAGCTGTTCGCGCTGCAAGTTCTCAATCAATGCCAGAGCGGCAGTCGTATCGTCATCCATCTCCCGGACGATGGCCGGAATGACCGACCAGCCGAGCGATTTAACGGCGCGGAAGCGGCGTTCCCCAGCGATAATCTCGTAGCGTCCCTCTTCTGCTTTTCGGACGACGATTGGCTGCAGGAGACCATGTTCATCGATTGTGACAGCGAGCTCTTCGATTTTAGCCGGCTCGAATACTTTACGCGGTTGATAACGGTTCGGGAGAAGCAACGATAACGCGATGTCTTGAACCGCGTCATTCGGTTTGACTTCTGCGATTTCTGTAACCGCCACTTCTGGACGACTTCCGAACAGTTTAGCAAATGTTTTCTTCAACGTCGGCACCCCTCTATGTAAAAAATAAGCAGATTCCACTACCGGAATCTGCTTTTAGTTTCACGTGAAACACTATTGCTCAGATTAGCGGCTCTTTCGCTGGGGTACCCGCTTTACGTGGATATTTCCCAGGCGTTTTTCGTAATTTATCTACAATTACGATATTACGCTCACTCATCTCTCCTGGCAATAGGAACTGGTGTGTCGTTTTTACTTTCCCACCGAGCACGGCCAAGGCGTTTTTCGCATCGACCAGCTCGTCGGAAACCTTCGCTGCTTTGAGCGCTACGAACGTTCCGCCGACTTTTGCGAGCGGTAAACAGTACTCGGCGAGCACCGTCATCCGGGCAACCGCACGGGCGGTTACGACATCAAATTGCTCACGAAATTTTTTATTTTTTCCAAACTCTTCGGCGCGTCCATGATGGAACGCGACACCTTCTAACCCGAGCGCGAGCGCGAGTTCGTTCAAGAACGTGATTCGCTTGTTAAGCGAGTCGATAATCGTCACGTGAAGGTGCGGGAATAAAATTTTGAGCGGCAAACTCGGAAAACCGGCCCCGGCACCGACGTCACATACGGTATCCACGTTTGCGAAATCGAAATGGAACGCCGCACTGAGTGAGTCATAGAAATGCTTCAAATACACTTCTTCCTTGTCCGTGATCGCCGTCAAATTCATCTTCTCATTCCACTCCACGAGCATCTCGAAATACAGTTCGAACTGAGCGAGTTGTTTCTCGCTCAATTCAAACCCTTCTGCCTGCAGCGCCTCAATAAATTGGGATTGGTTCATCGTTTCACTCCACTGTCGCGTATTGTCCTTGCTCGATATAGACAAGAAGAATCGAAACGTCCGCCGGGTTTACCCCGGAAATACGTGACGCTTGTCCAATCGAGAGCGGACGCACTTGTTTTAGTTTTTGTTTCGCTTCCGTCGCAAGACCACCGATTGCATCGTAATCGAGTTTCTCCGGAATCCGTTTTTCTTCCATCCGCCGCATCTTCTCGACTTGCTCGAGCTGCTTCGAGATGTAGCCTTCGTATTTCACTTGAATCTCGACTTGCTCCGCCACTTCAAACGGCACTTCGATCGGTGCCGGTGCAAAGCGCATGAGCGTCGCGTACGTCACTTCTGGCCGCTTCAACAAAATGCTGGCATGCGTCGCTTCTTTGAGCGGGTTCGCGCCAACTTCTTCGAGCACGGCGTTCACGTCAGCGGACGGTTTGATGACGAGTCCGTTGAGACGCTTCACTTCTGCCGCGATAGCGACTCGTTTGTCTTCAAGGTGGGCATGACGCTCTGGTGGCAATAGACCGACCTCGTGACCGATGTCGCTCAAACGAAGGTCCGCATTGTCGTGGCGCAAAAGCAAGCGATACTCGGCGCGGGATGTGAGCAGACGGTATGGCTCGTTCGTCCCTTTCGTCACGAGATCATCAATCAAGACGCCGATATACGCCTGTGAGCGGTCCAAGATGACCGGCTCTTTGCCGAGCACTTGGCATGCGGCGTTGATTCCGGCCATGATGCCTTGTCCGGCCGCTTCTTCATAGCCGCTCGTCCCATTGATTTGACCTGCCGTGAACAATCCGCCAACCGTCTTCGTCTCGAGTGTCGGCCAAAGTTGCGTCGGTACGACTGCATCGTACTCAATCGCATACCCAGGGCGCATCATCTCTGAGTTCTCAAGCCCCGGAATCGTCCGGAGCATTTGATGCTGAACGTCTTCCGGCATACTCGTCGAGAAGCCTTGCACGTAAATTTCTTCCGTGTCGCGACCTTCTGGCTCGAGGAAGATTTGGTGACGCGGTTTATCGTTGAACCGGACGACTTTATCTTCAATCGATGGGCAGTAACGCGGGCCCGTCCCTTTGATGGCACCTGAGTACATCGGCGAACGATGCAAGTTCTCATCAATCAATTGGTGTGTCCGCTCGCTCGTGTAGGTGAGCCAGCACGGGATTTGCTCAATCGGGTCGAGGTCTTTCGATGTGTAGGAGAAGAGCGACGGATTGTCGTCCCCTGGTTGAATCTCCGTCTTCGAGTAATCGATCGTCTTGCCGTCGATGCGTGGCGGTGTCCCCGTTTTGAAACGAACGAGTTCGAGCCCGAGCTCTTCTAAATGCTTCGACAATTCGACCGAAGGCATCTGGTTGTTCGGACCGCTCTCATACGACAATTCGCCGATGATAATTTGACCGCGCATAAACGTACCGGTCGTGACGATGACCGCTTTCGAGCGGTACTCCGAACCAGTATTCGTGACGACGCCGGCGACTTTTCCGTCTTCGATGAGAAGTCGTTCGACGAGCGCTTGACGAAGCAATAGGTTCGGTTCGTCTTCAAGCACTTTCTTCATATGATTTTGGTATTGGAATTTGTCCGCTTGCGCCCGTAATGCGCGCACTGCTGGACCTTTTGATGTGTTGAGCATCTTCATTTGAATGTACGTCGCATCGATCGCCTTCGCCATTTCGCCGCCAAGGGCATCGATTTCGCGAACGACGATCCCTTTCGCGGGACCACCGATCGATGGGTTGCAGTACATGAATCCGACCATATCCGGATTCATCGTGAGCATCGCCGTTTTCGCGCCCATGCGCGCCGAAGCCAGCGCGGCCTCGATTCCCGCATGACCAGCTCCGATGACGATGACATCAAACTCGCCTGCCGTGTAAGCCATAGTTGTTCCTCCTTATTATTTCCCAAGACAAAACTGTGAAAAGAGTTGATCAATCAAACTTTCTTGAACGGTGTCCCCGTTGATTTCGCCGAGCGTATCCCACGCCCGTCGTAAATCGATTTGGACCATATCGATCGGTAAATTCATGGCGGCACTTCCGAGCGCCTCATCGATTTGTTCGATTGTCCGTTTGATGAGCTGAATGTGTCGTGCGTTCGAGATATATGTCATATCCTGTGATTCGACGCCTTTAGCGAAGAACAAGTTCGAAATCGCCTTCTCCAATGCATCGATTCCCTCTTCTAATAAGAGAGACGTCGCCACGATCGGGCGACCTGCCGCTAGTTTCTCCAGCTTAGAAGAATCCATACTTTGTGGCAAGTCCGTCTTATTGATGATGATGATCGCATTCATACCAGCAATCGCCTCAAATAAGGCCTCATCCTCGACAGTCAGACCTTCATGCCCGTTCAAGACGAGCAAAATCAAGTCAGCCCCGGCGAGCGCCTTGCGCGATTTCTCGACACCGATCCGCTCGACGATATCTTCCGTCTCCCGAATTCCTGCCGTATCAATCAATTTGAGCGGAACGCCTTTGACGTTCACATACTCTTCAATCGTATCGCGCGTCGTTCCTGCGATTTCCGTGACGATCGCTTTCGTCTCTTGTACGAGCGTGTTCATGAGCGATGATTTGCCGACGTTCGGTCGACCGATAATCGCTGTCGCGAGCCCTTCTCGTAAAATCTTGCCTTGTCGCGCCGTCTCGAGCAGTTGCTCGAGCACACGCTTCACTTCGCCCGCCTTGTCTTCGACGATGGCCTGGGTCATCTCTTCGGCGTCGTATTCCGGATAGTCGATATTGACCTCGACCGCCGCAATCGTCTCAAGCAACAGTTGACGCAACTCGCGGACGAGCCGTGACAAGCGTCCTTCCATTTGTGACATGGCGACGTTCATAGCCCGATCCGTTTTGGCACGAATCAAATCCATGACGGCCTCGGCTTGCGACAAATCAATCCGTCCATTCAAAAAGGCGCGTTTCGTGAACTCGCCCGGTTCTGCCAAGCGGATGTCCGGTTGTTCAAGAATCAGTTCGAGGACACGATTGACCGCGACGATTCCTCCATGGCAATTGATTTCGACGACGTCTTCTCGCGTGAACGTCTTCGGTGCGCGCATGATGCTCACCATGACTTCATCGACGACCTCGTCCGTGCCAGGACGTTTCAATTTTCCGTAATGGATCGTATGTGACTCCACTTTCGTCAAATCTTTTCCAGAAAACACACGGCCCACCGTCTCGACGGCGCGGTCACCGGACAAGCGGACGATTCCGATTGCCCCTTCACCCATCGGCGTCGAAATCGCCGTAATCGTGTCAAACTCTAGCATCATCTTTCCCTCCCATACTTCTTACTATTTCCTCTATCTTATGCATAACGCACCTACTATACACGATATTTGTCTCGAACGAAAGAGTCCGACCTCTCGAGCAACGGTTGCATTTTAAGGAATTACTTTAGTACAATAAAGGAATATATTTCCATGGAGGACGTGATGAAATGCGACAGCAAGATGCCATCGCCACATTGACTACCAGCCTCATCTCCGATGCGAACGTGCAGGCCATTTTCTTGAAAGGATCGTTCGGGCGTGATGAAGCGGACGAACATTCCGATGTCGACTTGTACGTCATGGTCGCCCCTGACAGCCTGAATGAGTTCTTGTCGCGCCGCCGCGACCATCTGGCCACATATCGCCCGATTCTGCTCGAGGACGAAATCGATATCGTAGCCCCGCAACTGATCGTCGTCTATGATGATTTCTTGCATCTCGACTTCTTCACGGTGACGGCGGACACGTTGAACCATCAAGACACAATCACGGTGCTGTATGATCCGGAACATCGACTGCAACATCACTCGAGTTCGCTCACCTTGTCGGATGAAGACTTAAGCGGACACGTGTTTGATGCGATTTGGTTCTTTTTCCAATATACGAAAGCCCGTGACCGCGGCAACGATGTCTGGGCCGTCGAGATGCTTCGGCAAGGCATGAGTCATTTCGCCTATGTGCTCGCCGCTCATTACGAACCCGAACGGGCCGCACTCGGGTTGAAAGACGTGGCCGCCCGACAGCGGATTGAAATCCGGACCTTTTATGAAGCGTTGACACCCGACCATCATGCGACAGCCGCTCGATGGTATATCTCCCGTCTCGAAGTCGAGCGTCCCTTCTTCGAGACGACCGTTGCGTTCGAAGTGATTCGTCCGTTTTTCGACCGACTCGTCATCCGTGAAAAAAGCCGCTCCTAATGTGAGCGGCTTTCGTTTATGCTTGCTGGCGTCTCGAGGAGCGGAGTGTGAAATAGAGCACCCATTCGATCACCCCGACGGCGATGAGAAAACCGCCGAACAATTGGAACAAAACGAGCAGGCTGTCAAACGGGTTCGCCAACATGAGTAGGCCAATCCCAATCCACAATAGACTGCTGAGCATGAAGTACATCCACCGATTGGCGATGGTCCGGCGAAATCCGACGGCTTGAATCAACCGGATGATGCCACCAAACAAGAATAAGGCGCCGATAAAAATCGGGAGCAGACTTGCCAACGTTTCAGCGAAGAAAAAGACGATTAAAGCGATCAATAAATAGATGATTCCCATAAAAAAACCGGCTGGGAGCCCGTCCCGTTTGTGCCGCAACCCTTGAATGATGGCGACGAGACCGATGATGGCAAAGTAAGCCGCAACCAAATAGACGATCGCATCAAAAAAGATGCGCGGATACAAGATGATGAGTAACCCGATTACCACGTAAAGCGCCGCTTGAATGAACGTCGACCGTTCCAACCGTTTGATGAGCGTCTCCATATGAAAGACCCCTTTCTGATTCGACGATTTCGACCACTGCTTTGTTTATTCCCGGATTTAAGGTTGATCTATCCCGAACGACAAAAAAGGCTGTGGATTGGTTATCCACAGCCTTAGCGTTTATTTACGTTTTTTCTTTTTTGCCTTTTTTTCTTCTTCTGCGAGTACGGCACGTTCTGCTTCTTTCGCAGCGATTTTCGCTTCAGCTTGAACTTTCATCTTCTCACGCATCGGGAGCATGATTGCCATCGTCACGATAATCGAGATGATGTAACCGACGACCCAGTACATCGAAAGGGCGGCTGGAAGCGTGATCGACATGACGAAAATCATCACTGGGAAGATGTAGAGCATCATTTTCAATTGTGGGTTTTGTTCTTGGCCCGCCATTGAGATTTTTTGCTGTACAAACGTCAAAATCGCTGCCAGAATCGGCAAGATGAACGTTGGATCTGGTGCCCCGAGGTCGAACCAGAGGAACTGTGCTTCAAAGATTTCAGGTGTCCGACGGATCGCATCATAGAACGCGAACAAAATCGGCATTTGAATCAAGATTGGCAAGCAGCCCGCGAGCGGGTTGATTTGGTACTCTTGATACATTTTCATCATTTCTTCTTGCAGTTTACGTTGCGTCTCTTGGTCTTTCGAGCTGTACTTCTCACGCAGCTTGAGCATTTCCGGCTGCAACACTTGCATCGCACCCATACTCTTCGTCTGCTTGATCATAAGCGGTAAAATCAAGAGGCGGACGATAATCGTCGCGACGATGATCGAGTAACCGTACTGCCACGTCCCACCAATTAAGTAAGCCGCTTCTTTCAACAACCATGCTAGTGGCCAAACAAAGTATTGCGACCAGAAGCCTTCCGTCTCAGCCGTAATCGGCTCTCCTTGGATCGTCGATGGGTCGACACAGCCAGCCATCAACATGATGACGCCGGTCATGACAGCCAACAATCCTAATTTTAGCTTTTTGCTCATAGTTCCCCCTACGCTTTCTTTATCGATTCTTTTGTTTCATCACACGTCTATCGGTCAATCCTAATTAGTTCGCGTTATATATGAAAGAACGAGCTCGGATTGTTATGATCGATCGACTTGTCTCTGCTTCCAAACTTTAGCCCGTTTGAATGCGTGTTTCAAGCTTTCTGTCACTTCATCTTGCGTAAGCGACGTCGCTGGTTTGCGCGCAATGATGACATAATTGTGCGGAGCCACGTTCGGTTCGAGCAAGCGAAGCGATTCACGCATCAATCGTTTCATCCGGTTCCGTTCCACGGCATTTCCCAGCTTTTTGCTGACCGAAAGTCCGACCCGGAAGTGCGCTTGATCCGCTTTCTGCGTGTAGACGACAAACTGACGATTGGCCACGGAGCGTCCTTCACGAAACACCGCTTGGAACTCTTCATTCTTTTGCAGGCGGTATTCTTTTTTCAAAATTCTCACTCCATCCTTCGCTTCAAAAATCGTCAACTAACATCATACCATATCCCATTCGTTTCAACGAGAGTGAATCAGCTTTTTCCGTCCGTTTGTGTGAGTTCTGTGACGATACAAAAAAAGATTGCCCAAGGAGGATTCCTCGGGCAATCTCATAATCTGTATTAGACAGTCAAGGCTTTGCGGCCTTTACGACGGCGAGCTGCAAGAATGTTGCGGCCGTTTTTAGTCGCCATGCGTGCACGGAATCCGTGGACTTTCTTACGCTTACGGTTGTTAGGATTGAAAGTTGGTTTCATTGTTAAAGCACCTCCTCAAGGTTAACGCTCTATTAGCAAGTTATAGTTTCATTTAAGGCAGTCTTTAAGATTATATAAACTGTTGTCTAGATTGTCAATGAGTTTTCGCTAGGTTTTCAATTAGGATGAAATCCTTCGGACGGGAAGGGGACAATCACCTCCGGATGGCATGATCTAGAAGAAACGGAAGTAATGAATCACATGGAGAATTAACAATCCGCCAGTGACTTTTTTACAAATAGCTGTCTAAAGCCATTTTATCCACATATCCCAAGAGTTATCCACACTTATATGTGAATAACTCCTCTTCTTTCAACAATTTTACGATTCCATTTTTTAATTTTTCATTTTCTTCTCTTGAAAAAATATTCTCCACAATTCCTTCTTCCTCTTTTGTGTATAACTTTTCTGTCTATATCTTATCTCACTTCTAATTATCCACAACATATCCACAGTTTATCCACACTATACACAGCATGTGGATAACTGCCTGTGGATTCTTTTTGCAGTCTGTGGATAAATATCAAAAACCGTTGCCACGTCTATTTTATTTTGATAAACTGAATGTGCACAAACTTGTGGATGAACTTTTAGCAATTCCAAGATATACACAGGCTGTGGATAACTGTTATCCCCAACATCAACACCATGTGGATAACGTTATCCACAGTTTTTGTTCTCTGGGGATAACCCTATTATCTACTATAGAATAGTGTATGTGTATATCGTGTGAATAAGTTTCGCCAACATGTGAGTAAAGGAGGTCTTTCATTGAAGAATGCTCGCGAGATTTGGAGAAATGTTTTATCTCTGATTGAGGAAGAGGAACGAACACCAAAAGCCAGCTTTGATATGTGGTTGAAATCAACAGAAGGAATTTCGTTGATGGGGACGACACTCGTCGTGTCCGCGCCAGCCAGTTTCATTGTGACTTGGCTTGAGCGTCAGTACTTGTCATTGTTACAAGATACGATTGAAGAAGTAACGAACAACAAGCTTGAGATTCATTTTATCGAGGAATCACAAGCACACAAGTATGCACCTGCGGATGGATCGAAAGAGACGATTGCTGCCACAGAAATGAAAGAACAGCCGCTTCCGGTACTACCAAAAGAGGAAGGGAACCTCGGACAGCTGAATGACAAGTACATTTTTGAGACGTTTGTCATCGGGTCGGGTAACCGATTTGCTCACGCTGCCTCGCTCGCTGTCGCAGAAGCGCCGGCGCGCGCCTATAATCCGCTCTTCATTTATGGAGGAGTCGGGCTCGGCAAGACGCATTTGATGCATGCGATTGGTCATTACGTGAAAGGGCAGAAGCCTGGCGCACGGATCGCTTACGTATCATCTGAAAAGTTCACGAATGAGTTTATCAACTCGATTCGTGACAATAAGACCGAAGAATTCCGCAACCGCTATCGGAACATTGATGTTCTCTTAATCGATGACATTCAGTTCCTAGCCGGGAAAGAACAGACACAGGAAGAGTTTTTCCACACGTTCAATGCGCTTCATAACGATCAGAAACAGATTGTGATTTCGAGTGATCGACCGCCTAAAGAGATTCCGACGCTCGAAGATCGTCTTCGTTCGCGGTTCGAATGGGGTCTTATCACAGACATCACACCGCCTGACCTTGAAACACGGATTGCCATCTTACGCAAGAAAGCGACGGCAGAAGGACTTGATATCGCGAACGACGTCATGCTGTATATTGCTAACCAAATCGACACGAACATTCGTGAACTCGAAGGGGCGTTGACGCGCGTCGTGGCCTATGCCAAGCTCGTCGGTCGTCCGATTGATCCGGATGTCGCTGCTGAAGCGTTGCACAACATCATGCCGGTCCAAGAAGCGAAGAAAATTGTCATTCGGGACATTCAAGAAATCGTGGGCCGTCACTTTAATATTGAAGTCGATGAACTGAAGGCGAAGAAACGGACGAAGACGCTCGCATTCCCTCGTCAAATCGCGATGTACTTATCACGTGAGATGACGGAAAGCTCGCTTCCTAAAATCGGGGAAGAGTTCGGTGGACGCGATCACACGACAGTGATTCACGCCCATGAGAAAATTAGTACGTTGCTCAAGCACGATCCGGAGATGCAAGAGACGATTCAGACGTTAAAGAAAGCATTGTCATAAAACGCTTCAATTTCATTGTGGATATCCTGTGGATAAACCCCCATAGTTATCCACAAGTTATTCACAGGCAGAATGGCTCAACACCAGTGGTTAAAGTCACTTATCCCCAGTATCCACAGCCCTTATTACTATTATGACTTAAATAATACTATTATTATTAACTATATGACTCAGTTCACTTAGGAGGAATTATCCACATGCATTTAACGATTCAGCGAGATGTATTCATGCAAGCCGTACAAGATGTATCAAAAGCTGTTGCTTCCCGAACGACGATTCCAATCCTCACAGGATTAAAGCTTGAAGCCCATGCCGATGGGTTGACGCTCACAGGTAGCGATACGGAAATTTCAATCGAACGCTTAATCCCGATTGAAGAAGGCGGAATCGAACTCATTCAAATTCAACGAGCAGGTAGCGTCGTGCTCAATGCACGTTTCCTCGGTGAGATCGTTAAAAAGTTGCCGACGAATGAAGTGACACTCGAAGTGTCTCCGAACTTTATGACACGAATTGAATCGGGACAAGCCGAGTTCCATTTGAACGGACTCGATCCAGATGAATACCCGCGCCTGCCTGAACTATCAAGCGAGCGTCGTTTCTACTTGCCGGCCGATTTGTTGAAGACGATTATCCGTCAAACGAGCTTCGCTGTTTCTGGACAAGAGACACGTCCTGTGTTGACAGGGGTCAACTTCTCTGCCGAAAAAGGATTCTTGACGTGTGTCGCAACGGATAGCCACCGTCTGGCACTTCGCCGGGCACGGTTTGAGACAGACAACGATTTGACGTTCCAAAATGTCGTCGTTCCAGGCCGCTCATTGAACGAACTCGCAAAATTGCTTGATCGGGAAGAGTTGCCAGTCGAAATCGTGTTGACGGACCAACAAATCTTGTTCCGCTTGAAAAACATCTCGTTCTTCTCGCGTCTACTCGACGGTGCATACCCAGATACATCACGCTTGATTCCGGAAGAATACCGGACAGCGGTCCGCATGAACGCGAAGGACTTCCTCCAAGCTATCGATCGTGCGTCATTGCTTGCACGCGCTGATCGCAATAACGTCATCAAGTTTGTCGCTGAAGAAGCGACGACGGTCGAAGTCTCCTCTCATTCTCCAGAAGTCGGGAAAGTGTCAGAGCGCGTCAGCATCCTGTCGCTTGAAGGAGAAGAGTTAAAAATTTCATTCAACTCGAAATTTGTCATGGATGCGCTTCGTGCGCTTGATGCTTCAGAGATCGAAATCCAGTTCACGGGTTCGATGCGTCCGTTCATCTTGCGTCCGGTCGAGCAAGATAGCGTCCTACAGTTGATCTTGCCAGTCCGCACGTCTTAAGTCAGACTGAGCAGATTCGGGGATGATGAGGTGTTTCACCTTGTCATCCCCATTTTTGCCTTATTCGACGTTTTTCGATAAACTAATAAGTATGGCGATTTTTTGTACTAAGTATGAAAGAAAGGAAGTGACGACATGAAAAAAGTGTCGATTACAACCGAGTATGTAACGCTCGGACAATTTTTGAAGTTGGCTGATATCATTTCAAGCGGAGGCCAAGCGAAGTTCTTCTTAGAGGACATTCAAGTGAAAGTGAACGGTGAGGTTGATCAACGTCGCGGACGCAAACTACGCGATGGGGACACGATTGAGGTCGAAGGTTTCGGAGACTTCCAAATCGAGGGTAACTAACGTGCATTTAAAGTCGATCCGATTGCAAAACTACCGCAACTACGAAACCCTCGAGCTAGATTTTTCAGAACAGACGAACGTTCTCATTGGTGAGAATGCCCAAGGGAAAACGAATCTGCTCGAATCGATTTACGTACTTGCGCTCGCAAAGTCACATCGGACGACGCAAGACCGTGAACTGATCGGCTGGGAGGCGGATGCAGCGATGGTCGAGGGACGGATTCATAAACGGACCGGGGAGACGGTCCAGTCGCTCACGTTTTCACCGAAAGGGAAGAAAGCGAAATTGAACCATCTCGAACAACGCCGCCTCAGCGACTATGTCGGCGCTTTTAACGTCGTGCTGTTCGCACCCGAAGACCTTGCCATCGTCAAAGGTAGCCCGCAAGGACGACGACGGTTTTTAGATATGGAAATCGGGCAAGTGAGTCCTGTCTATTTACATGAATTGAATCAGTATTTGAAGACACTGAAGCAACGGAACGCATTGTTGAAGCAACTGTCCATCAAAGGCGGAGACGAGACGCTACTAGAGGTGCTCACCGATCAAATGATTGAGCTTGCCGTGAAAATCGTTTCGCGACGTCATCATTTTATCGATCAGCTTGAAAAATGGGCGGGACCCATCCATTCCGGCATCACACGTGACTTGGAGACACTGACGATTCAATACGTATCGGATACATTCCAAAAAGAACGTTACCCAAAAGAGGCGATGTTTGAAACGTATCGTCAAAAGTTTGATAAAATAAGAGAGAACGAACGAAGACGAGGCGTGACGTTATTTGGTCCGCATCGAGATGACTTTGAATTGTATGTCAACAATCGCAACGTCCAAACGTTCGGTTCACAAGGCCAGCAACGTACAGCGGCTTTGTCTTTAAAGTTAGCGGAGATTGAACTGATCCACGAAGAGGTCGGGGAATATCCATTGCTTTTGTTAGATGACGTGTTATCTGAATTAGACGACCATCGCCAAACCCATCTGCTCGACACGATGGGCCAAAAAGTCCAAACCATTATCACGACGACCAACATTGATGGCATCGCTCACGAAACGATTCAACAAGCGAAGGTGTTTCACGTGAAACAAGGCGAAGTTGAAACGGAATCTGTATAACGTAAGACCAATCCATATGAACACCAATTCATGTATAGTAGGTGAACAAAACCGATGAGTAACGAAAACGAAAAACAAATGCAAGATTATGGTGCTGATCAGATTCAAGTGCTTGAAGGGTTAGAAGCCGTTCGTAAACGCCCGGGGATGTATATCGGTTCAACGAGCTCACGAGGACTCCACCACTTGGTGTGGGAAATCGTCGACAACTCGATTGATGAAGCGCTCGCCGGACACTGTGACACGATCACTATGACAGTAGAACCAGGTAACTCGATTGTTGTCGAAGATAACGGACGCGGGATTCCAGTCGATGTTCAAAAGAAAACGGGCCGTCCTGCCGTCGAAGTCATCTTCACCGTCCTTCACGCCGGAGGTAAGTTTGGCGGCGGCGGATACAAAGTTTCAGGTGGTCTACACGGTGTCGGGGCCTCGGTCGTCAACGCGTTGTCGACGAAGCTTGAAGTGTTCGTCCGTCGTAACGGCAACGTCTACTATCAGTCATTCAAACGCGGTGTCCCACAAGGCGAACTTGAAATCGTCGGTACGACCGATACGACTGGTACAACTGTTCGTTTCTTCCCAGATGGAGATATCTTCGAAGAGACGCTCGAATATGACTTTGATTTACTCGCTACACGTCTGCGCGAACTTGCTTTCCTGAATAAAGGACTCCGCATCGTCGCCAAAGATGAGCGCAGCGATGAGACGATTGAACGCAATTATCACTACGAGGGTGGCATCAAGTCATACGTTGAACATTTGAACCGCTCGAAAGCCTCAATCCACGACGAGCCTGTCTACGTACATGGCACGAAGGATGGAATTGAAGTCGAGATTGCGCTTCAGTACAACGAAGGATTTGCGAGCAACATCTATTCATTCACGAACAATATTCCGACCCATGAGGGCGGAACGCACGAGACTGGATTTAAAACGGCGCTCACGCGTTCAATCAACGACTATGCAAAACGCTTCGGTCTCATGAAAGAGGCTGATGGTAGCCTGTCAGGAGATGACGTACGTGAAGGATTGACGGCGATTGTCTCGGTCAAACACCCGTCGCCACAGTTCGAAGGGCAGACGAAGACGAAACTTGGTAACGCCGATGCGCGTACAGCCACAGACTCGCTCTTCACGGACACGTTCGAGCAATTCTTGCTTGAAAATCCATCTGTCGGTCGATTGATCGTCGACAAAGGCTTGATGGCGGCCCGTGCCCGTCTCGCAGCGAAACGTGCTCGTGAGATGACACGCCGTAAAGGGATCCTTGAAGTCAGTTCATTGCCTGGGAAACTAGCCGACTGTTCATCGAAAGATGCATCGAAGTCTGAGCTGTACATCGTTGAGGGTGACTCGGCCGGCGGTTCAGCGAAATCAGGTCGCGATCGTCACTTCCAAGCGATTTTGCCAATCCGAGGTAAAATCATCAACGTCGAAAAAGCGAGACTTGATAAGATTTTAGCTAACCAAGAAGTACGTACGATTATTACAGCGCTCGGGACAGGGATTGCGGAAGAGTTCGATCTCGGGAAGGCTCGTTATCATAAGTTGATTATCATGACCGATGCCGACGTCGATGGCGCCCACATTCGCACACTGCTCTTGACGTTCTTCTATCGCTACATGCGTCCGCTCGTCGAGAGCGGGTATGTCTATATCGCGCAACCACCACTTTACGGCTTGAAGCACGGAAAAGATGTCACTTACGTGCAGAATGACCGTGAATTGCAAGAAGCGATTAAACAGCTTCCGGAGAATGCTCGTTACAGCGTACAGCGTTACAAAGGTCTAGGTGAGATGGACCCTGAACAGCTGTGGAGCACGACGATGAATCCAGAGACACGCTCGATGCTTCGTGTCGACCTTCAAGACGCCATTGAGGCGGATGAGATCTTTGAGACGCTCATGGGTGACAATGTCGAGCCGCGACGTGATTTCATCCAATCACATGCGCATTACGTGAAAAACCTCGATATTTAAAAAGAAGGGTAGGCAATAACGAATGGCAGAACAAGAAAATATCAAGGATATAAATATTAGCCAAGAGATGCGCACCTCGTTCATGGACTATGCGATGAGCGTTATCGTGTCACGTGCCCTCCCAGACGTACGAGACGGTCTGAAACCGGTTCACCGTCGTATTCTATATGCGATGAACGAACTTGGAATTCGTGCTGACAAGCCCCATAAGAAATCGGCCCGTGTGGTCGGTGACGTTATCGGTAAGTATCACCCCCACGGTGACTCTGCCGTTTACGAGACGATGGTTCGGATGGCGCAAGATTTCAGTTATCGTTATGAACTCGTCGACGGTCACGGAAACTTCGGATCGGTCGATGGAGACTCAGCCGCAGCGATGCGTTATACAGAAGCACGTATGTCGAAAATCGCGATGGAACTCGTCCGTGATATCGGCAAAAACACGATTGATTACCAACCGAACTTTGACGGAGAAGAGAAAGAACCGGTCGTCATGCCAGCCCGGTTCCCGAACTTCTTGGTCAACGGGACGAGCGGAATCGCGGTCGGGATGGCCACGAACGTACCGCCGCATAACTTGAACGAAGTCATTGACGGCGTTCTTGCGTTGACGCATAACCCGGATATCACCATCTCCGAGTTGATGCAGCATATCCCGGGGCCTGACTTCCCGACAGCCGGCGAAATTTTAGGACGTAGCGGAATTCGCCGCGCCTATGAGACGGGTCGTGGATCAATCACGATGCGGGCCAAAGCTGAAATCGAAGTGTTGAAAAATGGTCGTGAACGGATTCTCGTTCATGAAATCCCATATCAAGTGAACAAAGCGCGCCTCGTCGAAAAGATTGCCGATTTGGTACGCGACAAGAAAATCGAAGGCATCACTGATCTTCGCGACGAGTCGGATCGTAACGGGATGCGTGTTGTCATTGAAGTACGCCGCGATGCGAATGCCAGTGTCATTTTGAACAACTTGTATAAACAAACGCCAATGCAAACGACGTTTGGGGTCAACATGCTCGCCCTCGTTGGGGGACGACCGAAGACGCTCAACTTGAAGCAAGCGATTTATTACTACATCGAGCACCAAAAAGAAGTCGTCCGCCGTCGGACGCAGTTCGATCTCGACAAGGCCGAGGCCCGTGCACACATCCTTGAAGGATTGCGCGTTGCCCTCGATCACTTGGATGAAGTCATCGCCATCATCCGCAGCACGCGGACCGGTGACGAGGCCCGTGAGAAATTGATTGCCCGTTTCGGATTGTCGACCGAGCAGACGCAAGCGATTCTCGATATGCGTCTTCAACGTTTGACTGGACTTGAGCGTGAGAAAATCGAAGGCGAGTATCGCGAGATTCGCGCCTTGATTGAAGAGTTGCGTGCCATCTTAGGCGACGAAGAACTCTTGCTTCAAATCATTCGCAACGAGTTGACAGAAATCAAAGAGCGTTATGGCGATGCACGTCGGACAGTTATCCGTACGGATATCATCGAGCTTGAAGATGAAGACTTGATTCCAGTTCGCGACATGATGATCACGCTCACGAGCGAAGGGTATATCAAATCAATCCCAAGCGACTCGTATCGTACACAACGACGAGGCGGACGAGGCAAGCAAGGGATGGGTACGAATGACGAGGACTTCGTGTTACGTCTCTTGTCAGCTTCGACGCATGATACGATCCTGTTCTTCACGAACTTCGGTCGCGTCTTCCGCTTGAAAGGGTATGAAATCCCAGAGATGAGCCGGACTGCGAAAGGGATGCCGATTATTAACTTGCTACAAGTCGATAAAGGCGAAAAAGTCGAGACGATGATTCCGGTCGACTTCAATAGTTACTTGGCAGACAAAGCCATCGTTGAGGATGGAAGTGAAGATTCGGAAGCTGAAGTGGCAGACGAGCAGTTGTCGCTCGTGTTTATCACGAAGCAAGGACTCGTCAAACGTTCACCGCTCTCGGCTTACGCCCGCATCAATAAAAACGGACTTCGTGCCATCAGCTTGAATGATACGGACGAATTGGTTACTGTCCGTCTTGCGAAGAGCGATGACGAAATGTTGATTGTGACGCGTGAAGGGATGTCGATTCGCTTCCCGCTTGCGAGTGAAGTACGGTCGATGGGCCGTACCGCCCGAGGTGTCCGTGCGATTCGTCTGAAGAAGGATGACGATCAAGTCGTTTCGATGGAAATCGTACGCCCGACGCAAGACGTATTGATTATCACGGAAAAAGGCTATGGCAAACGAACACCGATGGAGCAATTCCGCACGCAAGGTCGAGGCGGTTCTGGAATTATCGGAATCAAGACTGACCGCGGTACCGTCGTCGGTATGCGAGTCGTGGATGAGGACGACGACATCATGCTCATGACCGAGCTCGGTGTCGCCATTCGAATCGATTCACAGACGATTTCGCAAATGGGTCGCAGTACGCGCGGTGTGAAAGTGATGAACATCGAAGACGGCGATCGTTTGGCTACAATTGCCAAATTGAAAAAAGATGAGCTAGAAGAGGAATCAGCAGATGAGATGGAGAATGGATTTGATGGTGAAGCACCAGAAACCGACCTATCGTCTGAAGTGACCGAATAAGGCGAAACAGGTCGAGCGGAGCTTCCGTTCGACCTGTTTTCATACGATCAGGAGGGATGAGCATGCGACTCGCTATTTCAAACGTGCACGTAGGTATGACGCTCTTAACATCTGTTTCTTCATTAGAGGCCGGGATTAGACTGACGAACGAACATTTACGTTTGCTCCGCTTTTTGAAAGTTGATGCGATTGAAGTTGCTCCGGTAGAACGCCGTCCCTTTACACATGAGGAAGAACGCGACTTATGCGAAAAGATTCTTCAGTATGAACGTCACTACAATCAATGGGAAGAACGGATATCACCGAATCCATATGAGGCTCTTGAATTTATTCATCAGTTATTTCGCCAAGACTATCCTTTATCAGCAATCGTCAAGTTTTTCACGAACCAACCGTTACGTAAAAATCATGTGATTCATCATGCGATTTATCGGGCGCTCGTCGCAAAAACGTTATCGAAATATCGGGGGGACGAACATCGGCTTCAGTTTGACTATGGAATCGCATCTTATTTCGCCGATGCCAGTTACGCTAAAATCCGCAAATGGTCACATATGCGCTATTTTACAAAAATGGAGCGTGAGCTTCTGTATCAACATCCACTCGTATCGATGGCGATGTTACCTGAAGATCGGACATTACGGCAGCGTGTCGGTAAATTAGTTGCCGAACATCATGAGCGGCTCGATGGATCGGGCTTCCCAAATCGTCTTGAAGAGCGAGCGCTTCATCCGGCCTCTCCTCTGTTTATCGTGGCAGATCGTTTTTGTCAGTTGACGGCACCGCGAACATTCCGAGCTGCACTCACTCCGGAAGAAGCTTACTTCTATATGTGGCAAAATGAAGCGTACGATGGAGAGGCGCTCACACTGTTAGCTACGTTACTCGGCTTTTATGAAGTGGGTCGAACCGTTTTGTTGAGTAGTGGGGTTCGCGGGAAGATTCATCACTATACACCGAGTGTCGAACAACCGATTGTCGTATCAGAACCGACGCAAGAAACGTATGATTTAACTCGTTTAGACGAAGTACGAATCATCGCATTTCAATAATAGAAAGTGTGTTCCTTCTATATAGTGCAAAGAAGGAGCACTCTGTTTTTTTATTCTTTTAAAATATTTTATTTTTATAGTTGACGAAAGAGAATACAGGTGCTATTATAAATGAGTCGCTAAGAGCGGCAGACGAACTTTGAAAACTGAACGATGAGGCAAAAAAAGTTTTACAATTTTTGAATGAAGCGCAAGCTTCGTCATTTTTAAAGAGCTATAT
>NZ_JACSLP010000008.1:0-139868 GCF_018618175.1 Exiguobacterium sp. s50 | reverse complement strand
ACGCATGCGTTGTCGAAACACTAAAACCCAGCTGGCAAAGTTCTGTACTTTTCGTTGCATTATTGTGCACATTTGTATTGCAAAATACAGTCGAAGCAATACCTCCGTCATCTCGTCCATCGTCTGTTGATCTAGTTGGTAACTGTCCATCTGAATCTTCCTCTCCTGTTGATAGCCTCATGATACCTCGCATCCAAGCAGACAACATCTCGCCTAATTTCACGTAAGCCCTAGGGCTTGTTTAGAAAACATGCTCATTTTCAATAAACAAACCGTGTTTTCACTTCTGTCATTTCATCAAATAGTCTTCTTACGAGACAGACCAAAACAACGTCCAACCTTCACACACGAACCATCGCGTTTTCGTCATGCGAAAACGACCCTTTTCCGGATCCCGCTCTATGGATCCAGGCGAGAGCAACGCGAGTCGCCCATCCAGTCAAAGAAAAACGTACGTTTTTCTTCCTTGTCCTTACCGGACGGACCGGGACCGGTCCCCCGGCCCCACTCCATTCCGTTCAACCCATGTAACCTCGCTGTTTCATGCTGACGTACGACTCGTCCGCTCCGAGGATGAGATGGTCGAGCACCGGGATGCCGATGAGGTCCCCCGCCTCATGTAACCGTTCGGAGACGAGGATGTCCTCCCGGCTCGGCGTCGGGTCCCCGCTCGGGTGGAAATGATCATGTTATTTTATATAAGTTCGGTATTGCCTAATAAAAAAGAATCCCTTTTGATTATTTAATACCAAAGGGATTCTTTTTTATTAAATCAATTATCTGTTCTTCAACTAAAAGCACCCGATAGCACAATAAGTTTTTTTCCTATTCATTCATATAATGTAACAGTTTTTCGAAAAAATCATTGCTGACGGTTAACTGATACTGTTTTTCAACGAGATTTCGAAGTTCCATAACGAGAAGCAAAGAGTTCTTATAGGCTTCATATAGTTCTAATTCATTTAATCGGGCAGCAGTCTTTTTAAACTTTTCATAGTTTTCAGGACTAATTTCTTTTTCAAGATTCTTTGTCATATTAAACCAATTATCGGCATTTTCTTCCGAAATTCGAATAAGTTGTAGTATATTTTTTTGTAATTGAGATAAAAGTTCCAGAGAACGTGCATTTTCCCCTCTTTTAAGAACATTAATCCCCATTAACCATAGATTGGAAAAATTATTCAATAAAAAATTTGCGTTTTCTTCTGTAAGTCTATTTGGTCCCGGACCTTCCAACTCTGATAAATACAATTCTAATTGTCCTGTTTCATCATATATATACATTGCTTTTGTGTCAGGAATGTAGCCTGATTCTTTGAATGAAGGAATAATATTCATTTCGTTTTCAGAAAGGAAATGAAATTCACCACGTATTAGATTTTCAAAAATAACTACTTCCGTACCGTACTCATTTTGATAGAGTAAAGTGTAGGAAGCGACTTCATTTAGCCATTTTGCTGAATCAAAGGTGGAAATTGTATCATCTTTTAGAAAAACATAATATTCTATATCAGAGTATTGATCTCCCTCTCCTTTTGTAAAAGAGCCATACATCATACAAGCAGATATTCGTTCATCTGACTGGACAAGTTCCTTAACCCTTGTCATTAGTTCCTTTTGTTTTAACAATTCGATTCCTTCTTTCTTTATTTTGATTCAGGGAGAATAAAAAATCCTCCCAAATAATGTTGGAAGGATTAGTCATGTAACTTTTTACGATACTCAAATAAAACTATTTAGCCTTTTTAGCTATTCAGTCTTACATTTATTTAGTATATAGAAAAATGGGCAGACTAATCCTAAGTTTTTAAAATGAAATATACTATTTCAATTGTTAAAAATTAGATTAGTTCTTCATTGTCCACCCATCTCTCCTTTCGATTAATAGTATATTAATTTTAACACTTCAAAGATCAAAGTACAAGTTGTTGTGAAGAAATACACTTAAACTATCTGCCCCGTTAGTTTAAGTAGACTTTATCACAAACTTTTATAATCATTCAATAAAAGGTGATGTGAAACTAGTCTCCATTATTATATTACTTTTCAGAGCCATCTACTTGAATTTACTGACCATGTAAAAATTCTCTTCCAGATTGTATTTGTTCTTCGATAAGATAATCCTCTAATTTTCCATATCTTGATGCTTGCGTCAAAGATATACCAAACCCTTCTACAAGTAGCTGAGGGCCAAAATTACTTGCTATTACATTAAAACAAGTAATCCTCAAAGCCTTAGGAGTAAAACCAGATAAATCCTTTACCTTTCTCAATATGAAACGGTTATTAACAGGTTTATCCTCATAAATCATTGCTGAGTTAGAGCTTATTATTAAATGTGTTTTATTATTTGCATTTTTGATATTCGTTCTTAATTTTGCATATTCATTTATCAAAATTATCTCGTCTTCTGATAAATAGACCGGCGGTCTATCCTTAAAATGAATCACCTTTCTATCTATGTCTAAATCTGTGAGTTTAATTTCTTTAATCATCTTTGAAGATAAACCATGATAAAAACAGAAAGAGCTTAGTAAACATTCTAAAGGTTGTTCAAAAAGATTACTTTTTATTATTTTGGCTACTTTAATTTGTTCCTCAAAGGTTAAAGGCTCAATTGTTGGAGGTAATTCTCTAGACTTAATATCTAAAATCGGTATATGCGTTATAATTCTTTTTCTTCGAGCTAATTTGAATAGCACTAATAAATCCTTTCTTACAATTTCGCGATGTTTAGGTGTTAAAGTAAGGAGAAATGTATGTATATCCTCTTGCTGTACAGTATCCCATGATGTAAGATGGCTTTTATTCTCCTGAAGCCAACGGACTAATCTCACAAAAATTTCCATATCCGTCTTTACGGTTAACAAAGATAATGGAGTTCTTGCTTGAAACTTTAATTGCCTCTTTCTTAATTCCAACCGTTCATTAAAATACACTTCCAATAGACGCTTAAATCCATTCGGGATTGTTTCTATTAACCTTGTTATACTTGAGAGAAGATCTTGGTCTTCATTAAAAGTAAGAAAACCTTCTTTTAATAAAAAGTTGAATAAACTTGATTTAACAGTTTTAACACTCTTATTTTTTTCTAGAATATTTAATAACCAATTTTCCGTAATATCGGAAGGCTTGATAAATTCCTTTTCTGCTATTTGAAAAATCTTTAAAACTTTACCACTGTGCTTACGAATCGTTTCTACACTAATATCAATCTCTTTTAAATACAGGACATATTTATTAAATAATTTTGCACTCCATGTTTTCTCAAAATTCGTATTTAAGAATTCAGCTGTCTGTATTCTTTCCACACGTGCTTTAGAATAGCACCAGTGACAAATTGTAGCTTTTTTATTAATTTCTGATTTGTTTAGTTGTCCCCCACACCGATTACAAATAAAATTGCTCATTCTATCTTCTCCTAAATTGGTGGTAATTTATCATTAGAATTCACTTCATTAACAACCTTTTTCAGCTCGGTATTGGTTGGTTTTTCAAGTCTATTAACAGGTGTAGGAGTATGTTTCCATATATCATTTGGTGTACATTCAAGAGCAGTGCATAATGCATCCATTGTTTGAGCCTTTACTTGTTTTGGTTCACCAGTGATAAGGGCACTTATAGAAGGCGGAGAAAGCTTATAAGCTGCCTTATCTTCTAATAATCTCCCTAATTCCGCACCAGACCAAACCCCCTTTTCTGCCATGACTTTTCTTAGTCTCCACTCAATTGCCATGTCATTCACCTTCTTTACTAAAATTTAATAATTGGTTTTTCCACTTCTCCTGTGCCATTCTCACCCTTTTTTCTAAATGATCTGAACCAGGATTAGAATAATTAAATGTAGTGGCAACATCAGCGTGTCCTAACAGTTCCTTAAGGGTCAATAAATCTACACCAAGTTCTGTTTGTCGTGTTGCAAATGAATGACGCAACTGATGAGGACTAAATATTTCCTCTTCTGTAAAGCCCATTTTCTTTTGCCTTCTCGTTAAACTTCTTCGTGCTGTATGCTTACTCAATCTTGTAGCACTTTCTGATAAAAATAAGGCACCTTCTGTATTAGAAACGAACAGAGGTCTTACTCCTTCCAAGTACCATTTTATAAGTAAATCTACACTATCTAACATTGGTACCCATCTACGCTTGTATCCTGACCCTTTAGATCCTTTTCCAAACCGTACATGTATTTTTCCTTTTTCACCTAAATCAAATCGGCAATCTTTTACATCCATCATGATTATTTCGTGGGTTCTTAAACCTGTTAGCTCGAGCATTCTAAAAATTGTATAATCCCTGGCGATAGTAGAATATTTTCTTGCAGTTTTCATTTCATGCTTCAATCCATCCCAAAACCTTTCTAATATTTCAGGTCTCGGTGGTATTACCTTGCCATTATGATCATCTTTTCTGTGATAGTAACGATTAAATTTATCGAATAAGTTAGGAACTTGAACTCTGTATTTTTCCCATATCTCATGTCCATGTCTGGTCTTTAGATATTCTAGAAAGCTTGATATAGTGGATTGATACTTCCTCCTTGTTGAATAAGCTAATCCTCTTCCAACTAAACCTAAATAAAATTGATCTGCATCTAACATATCAACTTCCCATATAAACTTATTGGAGACATCTAAAAATTCATTTAAACAATTTATTCCAAGAGCGATTGTACTCTCTGTATAACCTAAAACACGTTGTTGCTGTTCCCATAACCCCATTAATTTCGCTTGGTATTCTCTAGATTCTTCATATGTAGGATAAGATAATTCTTCTTGTGTATTGCTAATAACCGACAGAAAAGGATATTTCCCCATTTAATAACCCCTCTTTTTAGGTATTACCTAATTTATTTAGCTGTTACCTAATATAACATATGATTATTAAACGGGCAACTTGCTCATTCTCCGGTGCTGATGACAGACGATGAGGCACGAGGCGTTGTTCAAGATGGCGCATTTGAAGACCTCCCGTGGGTGGACGACACTCGAGTTGACGCTCCCGACGTGTGCCCGGTGGACGCCGATGACCCGGTTCTTTGTGTTGAGCATGATGACGAGGAACACTTCACGGTCGTCGTCCCCGATGAACGAGGAACCGATTTGTCGGGCACTGTCCGGTGATTGGATGATGGCGTGCTCGAGAGCGACCATCTCCTCGCGAATCTCTTGTTTGATACGAATGACCTCGATGATGGATGTAAGTTCCATGATGGTTTGTCCCCTTTCGGATAAGCCGAGCTCAGAACGAACACCGTTGTGCGTCCTGTTGACGGGAACGAAGCGAGCGTCGGGAGACGGTGCAAGGGCGACCGCAGGGAGAGCCTCAAAAAAATGCGTAGAGCAAACGGAGGGACAGGCTTCCGTAGCCAACGAGCGAAAAGCCTCGCTTTGAGCCTAAAGCGAAGGAAGACGGGCCGGAGGGCGCGTCATTTTTTTGACGTCCCTTGCACCGAAGACCAGCGAGCTAGAGTACGGAAACAGGACGCACGGATTACCAATCACGAAAAAGGCTGTTCAAACGGGACAAATCGGGTATAAAATAAGAACAAACGTTCGTTTTATTGAGAGGGGTAATTATTATGACGATGTATCGCGATCGGGGCGAATTGAAATGGATCCCATTCCTCATGCCCGAGCACAAGGCGCTACTGACGAAATACTATAAAGAGATTCAAAAAATTGAGATGCCAGATATCGATGAACAGGTCCTATCGGTCTATGAGAATGTGCTGAACGACGCGATCTTCAGCGGAGATTTGGTAGAGGTAAAATATGTGGAGAAGCGGGAGATGAAACGATTCAGAGGATTCGTGCACCGGACGAACTACATGGAGCGGACCGTCGAGCTGGCCAATCAAAGGGAAGGGATCATCCATGTGCCGTTCGAGGCAATCATTCACGTCGAACAATCGATAGACTAACGCCCTGGCGGTTGCTGACGAAAAATCCTTTGCTGCTTTTATAGATGTATCAGTTAAAAGTTGCAGTACACTGATATCTTTAAATCATTCCGTTTGTCAATTTAAGCTAGACAGATCGACTCCATTCAGGTGACTCAAAAATGCCTCCAACGGTGTGCGGTAATTCAGTGACTTTCTTGGGATGTTATTCCGCTTGTCGGCCACCGACGAAATGAATGTTTGATCCACCTGGTTGAAGTCCATTTCCTTTGCCAAGCCGTCTTTCCGCAGGAGCCCGTTGGAGTTTTCATTCAAGGCGCGCTGAGAAGGCGTGCCGGGATCCGCAAAGTAAATCGAGACGTCGTGCCGGTTGCACAACGGTTTCCAATTGGAGAATTCCTTGCCGCAATCAAACGTGATGGATTTGAACAGATTTCTCGGGACCCCTTGGAACCACTGGTTCAACGCAGTTTCAATATCGCAAGCCTTGCGTCCTGCAGGCTTCAGGGCGATGATGACTTTCGTCAGCCGTTCGACCAGCGTGATCACCGCACTTTTGTGGCGGGCACCCACAATGGTGTCGCCTTCGATATGCCCGAACTCTTTTTTGAACGACGGGTTGTCGGCTTCCCGTTCGGAAATATGGCGTTTGAACGCCTGTTTTCCCCGGCGTTCCTGGTGTCCATTGGGTTTCCGTTTTCCTTTCATCGGCAGCGTGGCGGCGTCAAAGACCTGATTTTTGAACATGCGATAGATGGTGCGCGCGGAACAATCGATGGCCGTTTCTGCCCGGCCGACAATGACATCCGGCGTCCAGCCCTGCGCCACCTTGTCTTGAACATAGGCCACTTGTTTCTTCGGCAGGACAATCTTCCGCCGGCCGCAGCGTTTCTTATTTTTCTTGTATTGCGTGTAGAAGTCGAGCGCTGTATGTCCTGATTTCAGGAAATTGATGACGTTGTAGATTGGCTGCCTGGAACGGTTCATCAACTTAGCAATGATCGCTACAGGTATATTTTGGCGGTGGTAGGATTCTATCATCACCAGTTCATCCGTGGTAAGATGGGTGTAGGTCATTCGTGATCACTCCTATGTTTTTCTTTGGTCGGAAAATACATTGTGAGTGTACCACGAATGGCTTTTTCAATTGTCTAGCTTAATTTTACAATCGGCGATTAATGAATGAATGATCAATTTTTGAAAACTTTTTTGTGTTAATTGAATTTAAGTAGAAAAGAGAAGAAGCTTTTGGGCTTCCTCTCTTCCGATAATATCTCATATGTTAACTATAAAAATATATTTAATTATCCAAAGTCTTCAAACCTCCGTTTGACTTTAACCTAATACAAAACTGTGCCCCCAAGGTTAAAGAAAATTCAACTTTTGGGAGGCAGCACTTTTCGTGTACGACAATTAAACACGGTGTTAAACAGCTCTATTTCTTAGTTTCAATGTCATCGCATTGATAGCCACGATAACCGTGGACACGGACATCAGAACTGCTCCTGCGGCAGGAGCCAACGTAATCCCAATGGAGGCTAGAACACCCGCCGCTATGGGAATGGCAATAAAGTTATAACCGGCTCCCCACACGAGGTTCTGTTTCATTTTACTGGTTGTTTTATTGGCCAATTCGATAAAGGATTCAATATCGCCTGGATCCGACTGAGTCAAAATCACATCAGCGGAATCGATGGCGACTTGAGTTCCGGCACCGACTGCTATCCCAACGTCTGCTATTGCAAGGGATGGTGCATCGTTGACGCCATCGCCGACCATGATAACCGTTTGTCCATTATTTTTCAGTGATTCCACTAAACCATATTTATCTTGCGGTGATTGATTGGCTCTGTATTCAATGCCCAGTTCCTCTGCTACTCCTTGGGCCGCCGTTTCATTGTCACCTGTAGCCATAATCGGTTTTATATTGTAATGCTTCAATGCCTGTATCAGCGTTCTGCTCGTTTCTTTCAATTCATCGCCTAATGCGACCGTACCGATCGGATTCCCGTCCTCAACTAGTATACTTAATGTTGCCCCTTTGGGAACATCCACCGCTACATCTCTTCCAAGTGCCTTTTGGCTGATCAATTCGTATTTGCGGCCATTGGCGTTTCCTTCTATACCCGCACCCGACACAACATCAATCGAATCAAAGTGGACAGGCTGAATCCCTTGTTTCTCAGCGTATTGGACGATTGACTGGGCGATTGGGTGGCTGGACCCGCCTTCAATCCCTGCCATTAACGCCGCGATTTCGGCTTCGGTATGTTGACCATCCAGTGTTTCCATGTTCAAAACTTTAAATTCGCCAGTAGTCAATGTACCCGTTTTATCCAGTATCATTACATCAGCCTTAGTTGCCAGCTCCAATGCTTCGCGGTCTTTCACCAACAGCCCGCGGCTTGCACCTAAACTGGTGCTTCGTGCAATAACCAGCGGAATGGCAAGGCCGAGAGCGTGTGGACATGCAATGACTAATGTCGTAACCGTAAAAAGAACAGCGGTTTGAATGTCAGCAATGTACAGCCAAACGACAAAAGCGAGGAAAGCCGCCGCAATGGCGATATAAAACAGCCAGCCGGCTACTTTTTGAGCCAGATTTTCAGCTCTTGAAGGTTGATCCTGCGCCTGGCTTATCAGGGTTTGTACTTGGGAAATGAACGATTGGTCGCCGGTTTCCTGTACTTCAAGATATATGATGCCTGCACCGTTCGTGGAACCGCCGATCACTTTGTCTCCGGCTCCTTTTTCAATGGGTTTAGATTCCCCCGTCAGCAAAGCTTCATTGATCCGCGAGGTGCCTCTTTTGATGATGCCATCGGCAGGGACGTTTTCTCCGGCCTGAACCCGTACAAGGTCTCCGACTTTCAGCTCATTTACGGGACGCGTCTCGATCGAATCATCTTCCAATACCACATGTGCATCTTTCGGCACCAATTCGGCGAGCGATTTTTGCGCGTCTCCTGCTTCTCCGATAGCCTTCATTTCGATCCAGTGTCCAAGGAGCATGATCAACAGCAAGGACGCGAATTCAAAGAAGAAATCCATGATGTGATCGCCGGTTACGTAGCGTGCCAGCACGGCGTAAATGCTGTACAAATAGGAAACGGATATCCCTAATGAAATAAGGGCCATCATGCCCGGTGCTTTTTCCTTAAATTCAGCGATTGCACCTTGATAGAAGGGTTTTCCGCCATAAACCAATAAGATAGTTGCTAATACAGCGACCACAATATCCGAGTATGGAAAAGTAAATTGGAAAGGAAGCCGAACGTCCATCATCGGCGACAATAATAGAATGACAATGCCCAAGGGCAGCGACTTCAGGAAAATTTCTTTGAAATTCCCATGATGGTGATGTCCATGGTCACTATGATCGTGGCCACCATGATTGTGATGGGCATGATCATCATGAATTTTGGCAGGATTGCTGTCGTCTTGAATGCCTTCTTTCACTTGGTCTTCATGGTACGAATGCCCAACATGTTTGGAATGATCCATTTTACTGTGATCTACCTGTTCGTCTTGATGGTGGTGATGGTCTTTATCATTTTTAGCCATTCAGTGCGCCTCCTCCAAACTAGTGGTTCTTATCCTATTTAACCCTATTTACATTCTTAACATTCACAAAGTTCTTGCCGAATATACCACGCGAGGGTATATTTCATTTAAAAGTAAAGTGTGCTGTGAAAGCACCCTTATACGACGTCATACCCTTGTTCTTCAATCGCTTTCTGAATTTCGTTTAATGATGTCTTGGCAGTATCATAGTCTACTGCCACTTCGCCTTTTTTAAGATCAACTGTCACAGATGAAATCCCTTCGAGTTCACCGACGCCCGTTTCAACCGAGTTTGCACAGTGGCCGCAGGACATACCTTGTACTTTTAATGTTTCAATCATTATTATTCCTCCTAAAGTAATATTTCCTTAAACTTAACATACCCCGATAGGGTATATCAAGTGTTTAGTATCATTTTACTTTATCGCTGTTTCCATGACTCTAATTTAGAAGTTCACAATGACCCCCCAAAAAAACCGCACCATTGATTTTAATATTTGATTACTTGTCTATAAAATGTGCAGTTTCTATGGAGTTTCGGTATTTCTGTTTAGTTTGGAAAGGAGAGGGAAATCAAGTAAATGAAACAAAAATAAGAAATGGAGGTTTTAACATGGCTCATGAACAACATCAGGAATTGATTCGGGCATTACATGATTGTGCAGCGGAATGTAACCATTGTTTTGACGCTTGTCTGCAGGAAGATGATGTGAAGATGCTAGCACAGTGCATTCGATTAGACCGGGAATGCGCGGACATGTGTGCATTTTTGGAACATGCCATTACTCACAATTCACCGTTCGTTTCCGAACTGGCAGCCGTTTGCGCAACCATTTGCGAAGCTTGCGCAGAGGAATGTGAGAAGCACGCCGATCATCATGAACATTGCAGACGCTGTGCGGAAGCTTGCCGTAGATGTGCAGAAGCTTGCCGTAACGCCGCATAACCTTACTCAAAAAGGCCCGTCGGAAATATTTTCCGACGGACCTTTTCTTTTATCAAGCATCATTCTGCTTCATGGATCCATTTGTAGCCGATTCCCCAAACCGTGAGAAAATGATCATCGACCGGAAAACCGGACTGGCGGATTTTTTCCCGAACATTTCGCACATGCGAATCGATGGTCCGCCCTTCCGTCTCTGAGTCGAATCCCCAAATTAACTGGATCAGCTGCTCCCTCGTAAACACTTTGTCGGCATTCTTCATCAGATGGCCCACCATCAGAAATTCTTTTGGCGTCAATTTGATGATATGTTTGCCGTACGTAAGTTCAAACCGGTCTTCGTCCCACACCAAACCGTCCACTTCAATGGTATTTTTCGGAGTTCTCCTGCGAAGCAGCGCCCCCATCCGGGCCAGCAACTCATCTTCATTAAACGGCTTTGTGATGTAATCATCCGCCCCGATATTCAATCCCTTAACAATATCCTCCTGTTGTTCCCGCGCCGTCAGCATAATGATTGGCACATCCGAAAATTTCCGGATTTCGCGGCACAGTTCCCAGCCATCCATTTCCGGCATCATGATATCCAGTAAGACGAGATCGAAAGGTTCCGATTCCAAATAGTCGAGGGCTTCATGAGCTCCCAGTGCTTTTTTACAGAGGTACTGATGCGGCTTCAAATATAAAGCCACTAAATCCAGCATTCGTTGTTCATCATCAACCAACAGCACTTTCTGCAAGCGAATCCCCCCTTTTCAATTCTATCAGGACGGTTGTCCCTTGTCCGTACTCACTTTGAAGCGTCATGAGACCACCGTGCGATTCGACGATTTCTTTCGCAATCGCCAGGCCAAGACCGCTTCCTCCGTACTGTCTGGATCTGGATTTATCGACCCGATACAATCGTTCAAAGACAAAAGGAAGATTTTTTTCCGGTATGCCCTCTCCTTCATCACGGATGCTTATGGTGATGGTACCTTTATCTTGGACTCCCTGTAATACCACTTGTGTTCCTTCAGGAGAATGCTTGCGGGCGTTGTCCAAGACATTCAGCAATACCTGCTGAAAACGTTCGGGATCAATGAAGGCGACAATCTCATGTTCACAATGGACAGCCAATGAAATCTGTTTCTCGTCAAAAGCTGGCCGAACCAAGGCAACGACGGATGCAAAAAGCATCTCCAGTGAAAATTCCTCTTTTTGAATGGCGAACTGGTTATGATCCATCTGAGCCAGCTCAAACAGCTGCCGGATCAATTCCGTCAAATGGGCCGTCTCTTCCCGGATGATGCCAATGTATTCCTTTTTCTCTTCCTCGGATGCATCCGGCCGGCTCGCGATATCGGCATATCCTTTGATATAGGTCAACGGCGTCCGCAACTCGTGCGAAATACTCGCCAAAAATTCATTCCGCTCATTTTTTAAATGTTCCAAGTCACTGGATAGAGCAGTGATGGCTTTCGCCAGCTCTCCCAACTCATCGTTTCGGCCAATATTCAGGCTGACCTCGTGGTGCCCTTCGCTTAACTGTTCCGTCGCTTCTTTCATCCGAATCAACGGCAACGTAATCAATCGGGATAGCAGAAAAATTGTGATGACGGTCAACCCGACAGCAATCAGGCCAACAATCAGGAATTGGTTTCGCAAATGACTGACCATCCCTTTGATATGATTGGTTTCCGCAAACATGAACACGTGGCCTCTATGTTCTCCTTCAATGGTGATTGGGCTGTCCGTCGCAATAAACTCTTTTTTGTCCCATCGCTCTTCCACGACCTTCCCTCCCTGCAGAACCTCATCAAAATCGGTGTGTTCCAACACTTCCCTCATTTCAGGTTCAATCAGATCGGAATGGGTCAATTCGTTGCCATCTGCATCCGTGATGATGACGATGAAATCGGAGGCCGATTCCATCAACGCCACATGGTTCAATGTCGCCGGTTCAAAACTGTCTTCCAATACTTCGCTGTGGGTGTTCCCTCTTGCAAGCAGGTTGGTCATGACTTCATCCACCCGTTCATTGACAAAAGTAACGTACAGGGTTAGAAACAAAACCGATTCAATGATGATAATAAACACAAAAAACAGCAAACCTATTTTCAATGCAAGCCTGTTTAACATGGCATCCCTCTTTAAGTCGATTGGTTAGCAGCAATCAAGACAAAGACTGCTGCCGAAAGCTGTTGGATTCGGTTCGTCTTTCAAACGGCTAGCTGGTTTCTACTTGGTTTTTCCCTCTTCCAGCAGCGTTTTCCAGGTCTGTAATCCGTCTTCCGACAAGTAGGCATTGCCTTCAAATGTGTAGATCGCCAGTTCCATTCCATCCATCGGGTTTTGTGCAATAAAAGCGACGGCATCTTGTGAAAGGTCCGGTGTATCCACCGGCTCGAGTTCTTCATTTTCCATAGTATACTTCACCAGAGCCGCCGCTGTCCCGTAGCTTCCGAAGTACAAATGGTCTTCGGTGAAATGCACCGCTGTGCCTGTTTCACTTCCGTCTGTAATGGCTTTAAAATTTTCTCCGCCATCCCGTGAGAAATAAATCCCTGCAGCCGTAGCTGCAGCGACGAAGTTTGAGTCAGCCGGGTGAAGAGCGAGCGAAGTCACTTCGCCTTCCAGCCCTTCAGCCTTCACAGTTTTCCATGATTCGCCTTCATCACCGCTTTTATATACGCCGGCTTCCAATAGGGAATTCTTGGCCGGATTGATTAGGAAAATGTCGTTACTGTTATATCCCACCGCCATGGCATGAAAATCCGTTTCTCCTTGAAATGCAATCTCTTCAATCGATTTACCGCTGTCGATGCTTCGCTGTATCCCTAGGGGATTGGGTAATTCTGAGTCTGCACTTGGGTGGCCCGACGTAATAAATCCTTCATTTGTTGCATTAAAGCCCATATAATCATGAAAATTATCCGCCGTTTCGAACCAGCCCTCTTCCCGGTAAATTTTCAGCCCGGTATGCGAGGCAAAATACAGTCCGTTCTCATTTCCTGCATAACCCATCCCATGAACATGGTTCAGTTCCCCTTCAAACGGCACTTCAAATGAATCCGTTGTATCATTGCTGCAGCCTGCCAGCAAAAGAAAAGCCGACAGCACTGCCGTTCCTATTCTCTTTTTTTTCATGTAGATGCCCTCCGAATATGTCATTTTTTATTTTTTATAAGTATAACATTCTTAAAGTTTAACGAAAAAGTTTCGACTTTTTGTGCAGATATCTTGATTTCAAAACAGGTAATCCATTCCCTCTACAATTGACCCAAAAGGAATAATCCTTCCAATCGGTCCGGTGGAGGATCTTTGCCTGATTTCTATTTATAAATTTTCTACACCTGACATTTCTTTTCTTTCGGTTAGTCCACTTTAAAGAAATGTTTTTTTCTCGTTTTTTCTTTGCAGCATTTTTCAAAATAACGTGGCCCGCATTATGCTTGGGAAATTCAGAGGTATCAGCACGGTTTGATCTGTTCCATATAACTCGCGATATCCTCTTCGGACATTTCACCCGTAATAATTTTCTCGATTTTGCCCTCTTGATTGACTAACAGAGTAGTCGGCAATGGACGGATATTATAAGCTTCCATAACACTTTTGTCCTTATCGATAACAATCGGGAACGTTAAATTTCGCTGTTCAGCAAATTGTCTCACTTCATAATCGGATTGCGCAATATTGACAGCGAGTATCTCCACACCTTGATCCTTGTATACCTGGTACTGCTTTTCCATCAGCGGGAACTCTTTTTCGCACGGTTTGCACCAAGTACCCCAAAAGTTCACGAACACCCCCTGCCCTTTGTACTCAGACAGCTGATGCCGTTCCTCGTTCAAATCCGTCAACGCAAAATCGGGTGCCGAATCTCCAACTTGCAGCAATTCGTTTTTCTCTTTTGTTAATCCGTTGTAGATGGTAAATGCAATAGCGACAACCAGAATGAACAAATACTTGTCCTCATAATCAAGCGATTTCTCTTTTTATCCTTTTTAGCAGCCATACACTGTCACGTCCTTCCTAGATGATGGGTTGAGTCCATTAAAACCCTGTAAATCCACCCGTAAATTGCGATAAAAAAGCGATGATTTCTGTCAGCATGTCAAAGTAAAGTAAAACGCCCATCAGAATCATTAATGCTCCTCCTATTGACATGAAAAGAGCGCTCTTCTTCTTCAAGAAAGTCATTTTCTCAATAAAAAACGACATCAAGAGAAAAGGAATGGAAAATCCCAGAACGTAAAACAGCATATAGAGTAAGCCACTGTCCGGATCCGCTACTCCGAGTGCAATAACTCCTGCAAGTATGGGACCGGTACACGGGGTCCATCCAGCTGCAAAGCCAATGCCGATCAGAACAGAACCCGCGTATCCGGAGGGCCTTTTCTGGAACTGTAATTTCTTATCCGACAGCAGGAAGTCGAATTTCAGAATACCGGTTAGGACCAAGCCAAAAAACACCATCAAAATAGCGCCCAATTGACGTAGAAGAACTTGATATTCCAAGAAGAAGTTTCCGATAAGCGAAGTCGACAAGCCCAACGCTAAAAAAATGATGGAGAAACCTATCAAAAATAGAACCGTATGAATCAAAGCCGTGCTCCTCATCATTCCCTTGCCCGTCTTTAACTCATTGACTGAAACTCCAGTAAGGTAGGATAAAAAAGCCGGATACAAAGGAAGGGAGCATGGAGAGATAAATGATAAAAGCCCTGCGCCAAACGCAAGATACAAACTAATTTCCGCCACTTGTACACCTCCTATTACAGTAAGTTGAATCCTCTTCTTTATCATTTTTGTATCCCTTAAGGAATCAAATGAAATTTTCTATATAAGACTCGGGGAATTTCAAGGTATGTAAAATTAAATACAGCCCCTCTCTTAACTTCTACTTCCCCGTGCTTGCTTAACCGTTCCAGAAGACGTCAACCAATCCAGTTTACCGATTAATTCTTGATTTTCTGTGCAGTTTCTTCTATTCCGGTTCAGGTGAAGTCCCGGATGATTTGCAGGAAGCCGAAAATCCAACCTTTGAAGTTGGAAGCCAGGCGATTATTGAAACCGATCATATGGAAGGCATGAAAGGTGCTGAAGCCACAATTGTCGGGGCTTATGATACAACCGCCTATGCAGTGACCTATACGGCGACGGACGGAGGCGAGCCGGTTGAAAATCACAAATGGGTGATTCACGCAGAATTGGAAAATCCAGGTGATGAACCATTGGAAACGGGCGATGAAGCGGCCATTGCCGCTGACCATATGGAGGGAATGGACGGCGCAACGGCTACGGTTGATTCTACCGAAGAAACGACCGTCTATATGGTTGATTTCGTCCCGACCACCGGAGGCGAGGAAGTCACCAATCATAAATGGGTGACTGAAAGCGAACTGTCACCCGAATAAAAGCGCCAAAACCCGGGATCTTGTCAACAAGATCCCGGGTTTTTATCTGTAATGGTTCATAAAGGATTCGATTTCGTTTGTATTACAAAAACATTAAGTTTTAGTAGTTAGGCTTCCCGTATAAATTCTGCACATTTTTTCAACATTTTTATAATAGAATAAATCAAATTTAAATAGTTTTAGAGAGGTCACCAAATCTATGAAAACAAATCAGCTTTTGAACGAATCCGGTCTGATTTCCCGATTAGATTCCAGAATATTAGAATTAGACATCAAGGGGATTGCCGATAACTCAAGCGATGTGGCAAAAGGTTTTGTGTTTGTTGCTATTAAAGGATTTGAAATTGATGGTCACGGGTTTATTGACCAGGCAATTGAAAAAGGGGCAGCCCTTGTCATCGGAGAACAAGGAATTACCCGGTTAGGTGTCCCTTATTTACAGGTGGAAAATAGCCGGAAAGCGCTTGGCATCCTGGCCAGGAATTTTTATGGCCGTCCATCTGACCAGAAAATAATGATTGGAATTACGGGCACCAACGGAAAAACGACGACGAGCTATATGCTCCAGCACTTTCTGGAAAGCAACGGTATGAGTTGTTCTGTCATCGGTACCAACCAAAATATTATCAATGGCGAAAAAATGAAAAGCTCGAACACCACACCAAATTCACTCGCTCTCCATAAACTGTTGACCCTCAGTCAGGATGAGGTCGTCATTATGGAAGTTTCTTCTCATGGACTGGCCCAGTATCGGTTAGAAGGCATTGAATTTGATTACGGCTTGTTCCTCAATCTTCACCATGAACACCTGGATTATCACAGTTCCATGGAAGAATATTTTCAGGCGAAGCTTACAATGTTCAATCAGATGAAAGAACATGGGATTGCTGTAGTGAATACAGATAATGAGTGGGGACGAAAGCTCTGTGGAATCCTGCAAACAAAGGGAAAACCGATTTATGCAATTGGCACATCCACTGAATGCAACCTGCGTGTTGCAAAATTTCATTCACTGTCCTCCACTATGCGGGTGATTGAAAGTAACGAAACGTATCAAATGGTCGCTGCCATGACCGGAATGCACAATATGTATAACACCTTAATGGCCTACGGAACATCATTGTTGCTGGGTATCCCCAAAGAAAAGCTCTTAAACTCCATTCACCATTTCAAGGGAGTCGATGGACGCTTTGAGGTCACGAAACTGGCCAAGGGCTCGATCGTTATTGTGGATTATGCCCATACTCCGGATGCCATCTCTTACTGCCTGGAAACTGCAAAATCACAAGGGGCCCAACGAATAACCCATATTTTCGGCTTTCGTGGAAATCGAGATGCCAGCAAGAGAAAGCACATGCTATCCATATCTGCTGAAATGAGTGACCGCTACATTTTAACGTTGGACGACCTGAACAATGTTTCTCCAGGAGATATGCTGGAAGTTTTAAACCAACTAAATGAAACATACGGCAACTCAAAAGGCAGCATCGTTCCAGACCGTACACTCGCCATTCAGCAAGCAATCCATGAAAGCAAGGAAGGCGACTGGATTGTGATTACCGGTAAAGGACACGAGAAATACCAGCAAACCTTTCATTTACCGACTGATTCGGACCGGGAAACCGTCAATTATATAATAAAGCAGAACTAAAATAATCACTCAGGAGGGAGTAGTTATGAAAAAACTAAGTGTTGTTTCAACCATTTTAATCATGATCAACACTTTAATCGTTTCGTCCGTTTTCAGTAAAACTGATGACCCTTCCCTGCCAAACGTATCCAGTGAAGCAGCTATTGTCATGGAAGCAACGACTGGAGAAATCCTCTATGAAAAAAATGCACAGTCGCAGATGTATCCTGCCAGCCTAACAAAAATTGCCACAGCCATTTATGCAATTGAAAACAGAAAATTAAATGATATTGTAACCATCAGTAAAAAAGCACGCAATACGGAAGGCACCCGTGTTTATTTGGAAGAGGGAGAACAAGTGACTTTAGAAAAACTGTTGCTGGGCCTCTTAGTCAACTCTGGAAATGATGCCGGCGTCGCCATTGCTGAACACATCAGCGGCAGCGTTGAGTTATTTTCTGCTGATATGAATTTATATTTAGAAGATGTAATTGGCCTGCGGAATACGAACTTCGAAAATCCCCACGGTCTTTTTGATCCCGAGCATGTTACGACAGCCGAAGATTTAGCGAAGTTAACCCGATATGCGATGAAGAACGATGAATTCATGAAAATATTTGGAACAAAAGAACTGCCCTGGAACGGTGAATCCTGGGATACCACGCTTTATACCCACCACAAACTATTAAGGGAAAAACCTTATGAAGGCGTTACGGGTGGTAAAACCGGGTTTGTGCCAGAAGCAGGCGTCACGCTGGCCACGACAGCCAAAAGAGAAAACCTGAATTTAATTGTCGTCACCTTAAAAAGCGACACAGAGGCAGAAGCTTATGCTGACACTATTCAACTTTTGGATTTTGGATTTGAAAATTTTAAAACAGTGAGCATTCCGAAAGAAAGCAGCTTTTTTGCCGGTGATGTGGAATACATTACGCCAGGCGATTTCTTTTATACACACCAAACAGATGAGCAAGTGACAATCGCTGTAAAAGAAGATGGACTATTAAGGATTACTGATCAGGATGGCACTCTTTTGTCTTCTTATCAGTTTCCCGTTGTCAGTGCTTCTGAGACAAACCTTCCTTCTAATTCTGAAGACGTTCGCACATTTTTCCCACCTGGGATTTTAAGTTCAATCTATTTGTTCCTCCTCGTCGTTGGCTTTTCAGGATTAGTGTATTACCGAATTCGAAAAAAGCGGATATAGAACGCACTTCTCTATCTTAAAATTTCATTCAACTGAACTTTTATATACCATCAATTTTTTAAACAGCGCAGGAGGCGGATTATACCATAAACACTCAGTTCCCCGTTTTAGAATTTCTGCTGCTTCTCATTTTCAACATAAGTATGGGTGCAGTTGGCTTTTTCCCAAGCTTTTTGCTCACGTCTCTCAATATCAGTTCTTTAGGGTTAACCATTGGCGTCATCCTTTCTTTGTCGGGGGAGATTTTTGGCGCTATCGTCGGATTTTACCTATATCGATATGGGTTTTCAAAAGTTAATCCAAAGTGGTTAAAGCGGCCGTTCTGGAGGTACATCCAGAGTTCTTCAATAAGCCGCGTCTTCTGGGCAATCATCTTGCTGCGCTTAATTCCTTTTGTCCCATCAGGTCTGGTAACAGCAGGGGCGGCCTTGACGCCCATTCCAGGTGGCTTATTCATTATTGCCAGCACCATCGGTAAAATTCCGGCCGTTTCTCTTGAAGTGGCTGTTGTTTATGGCCTTGTAGAATCCATACATCCCGGTTATCAGTACGGCTTATTTATTTTGATCTTTCTATCGTTTCTAGTGATCTGGGCAAAGAACAAAAGAAAAAATTCTTTGTAATTTTACCCCCTGTTTGAGAAAACTTCGATAAATTCATCCTCTTTTTCTGGCTCATCACCATAACTCGTGGTTGCTATTTTGACGACCGATCTCGAGGCGCAATCTTAAAAAGAATCGCTCGAGGTTTCGATAGCCATAGCCACGGCGTTTGATGAGCTTGATCTTGTTGTTCGTCCCTTCCATCTTCCCGTTCGACAGCCTTGACACGATTGTCTGGCGCATCGCTTGCTCCCGGACCCGGATTGCTTTCGCGATCTTCGCCAGGGGCCCGCACGGATGGAACTGATAACGGTCCAACCAGTCTGTGAGCCGCCGTTGCAACTGTATCTCGCACGTCGCCTTCAGCACATACCGGATATGCTGGAGCCCTTGATAGAGGTTCCGAATGAATGGATCTTCCTGCATACAGGAACGGGCGACCTCCCGGTCTTCCCCAGTCAGCGTTTCCGGGCGACGCGCGAGCGAACGATCGATCACGCGAACGTGGTGATGGCGTCTTGCCTCGTTCAAAAACGACGCCGTCGGCGAAGGGCGTCCGTGACGAACTGGACGAGGTGGAACCGGTCCAGCACATGTTCTGCCTCCGGGAAGACATGGTTGATGGCCTTCGCCATCGCCGGTGCAAAATCACTGACGACAGAACGGACATCCCCGGATACGCCTTGAAGTGCTGCCGAGATGGCTGCCACGTCCCGGCCCGGGACAATGGACAGAAGCTGGCCACTCTTGGCATCGAGGACAATCGTCGCATAGTGGTGCCCCTTTCTCGTGGCGAACTCGTCGACCAGGACATGCGTTGCACGCTCCATCGTCTCCACCGAAGCGTACTGATAGAACCAGCGCTCCACCGTCGTATAAGGGAGGCTGTACTCGCGTGCGACATCTGAGATTGTCAGTCCGTGGCAACGTTTTGCGATGCCTTTCCGGAACACCTCGGTGGAAGTGCTGACGAGCCCGAGACCGTAGTCATACACGAACGTCAAATCACAAGAGGTGCA
Organism: Exiguobacterium sp. s50; assembly: GCF_018618175.1. NCBI lineage: Bacteria > Bacillati > Bacillota > Bacilli > Caryophanales > Exiguobacterium > Exiguobacterium sp. s50. The sequence continues at coordinate 119,602 of NZ_JACSLP010000008.1, read as the reverse complement.
TCTTTGACGTGGGACATCCAGTTCGATCCAGAGTACACCGACGTTCCACGCATGACCGTGTCGAAAGCGACGCCGCTTTTTCGAATGCAGGATGGTCTTTCTCTGGCACAGCGGACAAGGGATGTCATGTCGATCCGGGATGACCGGAAAAACGTTTGGTTCTTCGTCTGAAGACATCTGAATCTGAAAAAGGTCTGGAAGTGGAAGAAGTAATTTGATAAACTGTTGGGACAAAGCGAAAACTCCAATCGTGGTTTGTCTAAGCAACAATTACGATACCGGGGTTTTCGCTTTTTTTCTATGTTCAATTCAAAATCTGATGGATTTTATGCGTCAACCACACCTTATGGTGATGAGCCTTTTTGTGACATACTGTTCAAAATCTACTTTGAACGGGGACGATTGCGATGAATACTTGGAAACACACTTTACTCTTACTAACTGGCGTCTGCATCTCGAACCTCGGCGCCTGGGTGTATTTCATCGCCCTCAACTTGATTGTTCTCGAGATGACGCAATCGCCGTTCGCCGTCTCGGTCCACTACATTCTGGTCCCGCTCGCGGCACTATGCGCGAACGTTTGGTCAGGCTCGGTCATCGACCGTACCGATACACGCCGCTTGATGATGTGGCTTGATGCGCTCCGCGCCGTCGTCGTCTTCAGTCTCGCTTTCATCGACTCACTCGCGCTCATCTACTTGCTCGTGTTTCTATTGAACATCGCGAGTTCCGTCTTCGAATCGGCCTCCCTCGTCTACATGACCAAGCTCGTCCCAAGCGGTGACCGTCAACGGTTCAACGCCATGAAAAATTTCGTCCAATCGGCCGGATTCATCTTAGGCCCGGCCATCGCGGGATTGTTGTTCATGATCGGTACACCCGCGCTCGCGATACAATTGAACGCGCTGGCGTTGCTCGTGTCTGTCGGAATCCTCTCCCTACTACCGAAGTTGTTCACGGCCCGCGACGAAGTCGAAGTGTTCAACCTGCGCATGATTCTCGATGATTGGAAAACGGTCGTCCGATTCGCATCGACCATGCGTTACGTGACACTCGTCTATGGCCTATTCTGCGTCATGACGATTTTCATGTCGAGGCTCGACTCGCTCGAGGCGTCGTTCGCGACGCAAGTGCTCAACTTTTCTGAGAGTCGCTACGGTTTTCTCGTCAGTGTTGCCGGAGCCGGGATTATCGCTGGTTCCATCATCAACGCGACGTTCAGTGCCCGGCTGACGTTACCGTTCCTAATCAGTTTCGGTGCCATCCTAACACCTGTCGGCTATCTCGTCTTCGCCTTCTCCGAGTCATTCGTGGTCGCAGCGGTCGGATTCTTCCTGCTCACGTTCGCCTTGTCGTTCGCGAACACCGGCTTCTTGTCGTTCTATCAAAACAATGTCCCGACCGACCTGATGGGCCGCTTCTCCGGGGTGATCAACGTAGCGGAGTCCGTCTTGATTATCGGGTTGACGTTCGGCATCGGTCTCCTCGCTGAATATGTCGGGATTCGCTCGACGTATGTCGCCTTTTCACTCGCTTTCTTGCTCGTCGGCTTGGTCACAGTACGGGTTGTACTAGAGCGATCAAGACAAGCTTTGTATACGTCAGCTCTACACGAGGAGGAAGCATCCTAATGCGGTTATAGTGTTGGCGAAACAACAGAAAGAGCCGATTGAGACCATCCTCTCAATCGGCTTATTGTATCGCTTGAGTCATCTGATCAATGTGTTCTTCTACCACAGCAACAATGACATCCGGACGATCTAATTGAATGGCATGCGATGCCTGTTCCGCAATCACCAGCTTGCTAGTCGTTGCGAGCATCGTTTGTTCACGAATGAGTTGATGCCACGTTGCTTCTAATAACCTTAACTCAGATTCAGGCAAACCGTTTAACATGCCTTGTGCGACTTCATAATCGGCGTCGCGTCCGATCACATATAACGGCATCGCATAGGCGATGGATCACTCGTCACTCCTCCTCGCCAGAGACAATCATCTTCCGATCCATGTGTTCGACTTTGAAGTGACGGGCGCGATGAAGCGAATCGATCGACACGTTGATTCACGATGGCCAGACCACCCTTGCCACATAACTGACGACACCACCGGCATCTGTGTCGGTGGTGTCGTTTACTTAATCCCGAAGAACGCACTCGCTCCGATTCGAAAAACGATCTCGTCGTTCCAGTCTAATGTTTTATAATGAAGGTGACGGACATCTTTGATTGGTTATTCCGCATATATAGCGGGTAATTGAAGAGGTGGCTCATCGTGAGCCGATTCAAGACAGATGGAGGGGTGAACATGAAGCAATGGACTAATGAATCGATTTATTTGTTCGGTCTCATCGCTTGTATGATTGTCGGTACGATGGCTTATATCGTCCTTTTGTCTGAAAGTAACACCGGTCTTCTCGGCTACTTGATTTTACCCACCATCATACTCTCTTCTCTCATCTTCGGGATGCGAGCTGGGCTGACTCTGTCTGTCACGCTCCTCCTCTTTTTATTCATCTATTTCCGATGGCTCGCGTCCATTTACGAAACAGGAAACGTTCAGTTTTTTAACGCCAGAGGCATCAGTTTTACGATTCTGCTTCTCGTCATGTCCATTCTGTCTGGTCTCGTTCATCAACTCGTGAACACCGTTCAACTGTCCCGGCACGAGTTAGAGGAACAAGCGCGACAATTGATTGCGGTCGATCCAGAGACGTGGCTTGATAATACCGAGCGATTTCGGATGGACTTGAGTGCGGAACGAGACCGTCTCATTCGCCACGGTGGCTCATTCTCAGTCTCGTTCATTCACTTGAATGACTTCGCTCGTTTCAAGGAACATTACGGACGAACTGAATATGAATGGTTCTTGAATTATTTCAGTGACGAGCTCCATATGGCAACAAGACGAACCGATCACAAGTATCGGATCGCAGTCGATACGTTCGCCATCATCTTCCCCTACACGTCACAAAAAGCCGCACAAGTCGTCCATGACCGGATTCGTCCGCTACTAGAACAGTATGAGCTTCAAAGCGGTAAACACGTGTCATTGACGTATGAGGATACGTTTTATGAGGTGAATCAAGAAAATTGTAACACGGTCGTTGATAAAATCGTTGCGAAGGCATCGTCGACTAGTTGAGAAATACCTGATAATAAAACCTTGAATGATCGACACTTAATAAAAGTGCGCATTCAAGGTTTTTGTGTCATCATATCGATTTTACCCCACATTTAGCCGTTTCGATTCTCCATCACGACTGCTGTCTGTAACGTCTATCCAAGCCCATTATACGCAAACTCAGAATTTCCATTTGGATACAGCATCAAGTCCTTCACAGAGTTAACCCAATTCAATTTCTTATCTAAATCGCTCTAGATGATACTCTATCTAGGTTGCCCGAAGAGCATTTTCATATGTATCGTTCGACCTTTTATCACTTCAGTTTATTATTGTTAATCGTTTCATCTCGTTACATTTCCGACTAAATGGAGAGGTTCCTTCCCTTGAATCGCCTCGATCACGCCTCCGGCAATCTCTTTATGCGTCAACCAGCGGCTCTCCCCCTTCACGACTTGAAAACCGAGTTGCACTTGGTGATAACGGACGTCTTCAGTGATCGTCAGCCCGTTTCTCACACCGCTCGAGTTGGCGCGACTACCGAGAACATGGAACACGTCCGTTCCCCCTCGTAGTGCTGACAACACACACGTTAAGGCGTCAGCTGCGTCCGAATGAACCCAGGCAACGACCAAGTCGAAATCTCCGTGATCCGCAATCGAACTTCGCAGCGCTTCCTTGAGACGCAAGTCGTCCCGATAGTCGACCAATACGGCAGACAGTCGGTCGGGTGTTTGTTCGGTCAATCGGCTCATTTTCTCGGCATCCCGTCCGATGATGGACACGTGATAGCCAACCTCTTCCAACCAAAGGACCGTCCCCGCCAGCATCCCGCTGCCGCCGATCACTAACGCATGTTTCACGATATATCTGTCCCTTCTGTCCGTTTATAAGTAAGGAAAGGAATCCTGACTTACGAAAGCGAAATCTACATATAACACCCCCCTCAAGGAGGCATGATTCCCATTCCATCGACCATCTATTCCATCAAACCAATCGAGTCGCCACACGAACTCGATGAATCGTTCCCAGTCATGAATCAACTGCGCACCGACTTGACGCTCGACGCCTATCGCGATCTCGTCGCCGCCATGCGACCACAAGGGTATGAACTATATGCGTTATACGCCGACGATGTCATCGTCTCGCTTGCGGGGATTGAGCTCCGCGTCAATCTATATCTCGAGAAACACGTCTTCATTTACGACCTCGTGACGTGCGTGAACCATCGCTCGAAGGGATATGGCGAGATGTTGCTTCACTTCATTCATGAATACGCACGCGACAGTGGTGCCAAATATGTCGCCCTCGAGTCCGGACTGGCAAGGACCGAGGCGCATCGCTTTTATAAAGACAAGATGGACTACGCCATCACGAGCTATTCGTTCCGAAAACAGCTTTGAATTCTATGTAACAAAAAAGGAAGAGCCGAACGCTCTTCCTGTCTTTATTATATCGCGATTCTCGAACCAAAAACAGACTGTGTTCTCCTAAATCCATCCACTATACTGTGAAGACAGCCTGACTGAAGGAGAGATAAAGCATGACCGATGACATGAAACCGCTCGACCCCGGCCCGTTTTTCCACGGAACGAAAGCCGAACTGAAACTTGGAGACTTGCTTGAACCGAAGCGACGCTCGAACTATCAAGACAAGCAGTCGAACTACATCTATTTCACGGCCACTCTCGACGCCGCCAAGTGGGGAGCCGAACTGGCGAGCGGAAATGCGCGTGAACGAATCTACGTCGTCGAACCGACGGGCGACTTCGAGAACGATCCGAACTTGACGGACAAGCGCTTCCCCGGAAATCCGACCCGGTCGTACCGGTCGAACGCCCCGCTCAAAGTCGTAGCCGAACTCGGGGCTTGGGAACGCCACCTTGACGATGTGATCGCGCATATGCGCGACTCACTTGAGAAACTGCGACACGCTGGAGAAGATATGATTGAAGACTGACACGAAGTAGATACACCTTGAATAAATCGTACAGGAAGCGCTGATATTCTGGAGAAATCGATTATAACAAGCTTAATGCATGGATTAATCGAGTCAAATCACAATCTGAAGATTAATTTATCATAGGTTTCTCATAATACTGAGCGAATTCAATCACTATGACTGGCTATCCGTCTTGATGAAAAGAAAGTAAAAATCCCACTCGCGATGGCTGAGAACACAATTTTAAAAAGAGAGTTGTGAGTAAAACCATCAATCACATATCCCTTCAGCTTTTGCAATAAAGCGGCTTCCGGAATCCAATCAATCACATAACCGATTCCTAACATTGAAGGAAGACTCATTAACAAGTACACCGAGACAAAAACGAGCATAAACGACTTCGTGTTCACCATCTTTACCTCCTTAGTTTTACGATAATCAAGTACTAAAAGAAAGCGGATGACATCAGTGTGTGATGCCGTCCGCTTTCTTTTGATTCATCTTTTGAAATGAGCCATCCGCATGCACAAGTGTGAACGGCTCGGCGAGCGACGCGGCCGCTGCCTCGGCTTGAGACATCGTCTCTTCCGTGATGACCGCTTCTTGTCGCCGTAACCGAAACGCCCGCTCGAGGCGACTCGTCAGCAAGTTACTGAGGAAGACGAGCATCGACAATCCAATCGCAGGGACGAGGAACATGTGACTCGTCATCCAGGTCGTCGCCGTGAACTGCTTGAAATAATAGCCGAACATCGACGACCATTCAAACAGTGTCGGCATCACACCTTCGAATAAGTAAATGGTCCCTCCGAAAAAGACGCCGAACAAGGACAGATGAATGAGTAACATCAATGTTTGCACAAACTGTTGCATGAAGACGATCACCATCGTCGGGACGAGGTGCGGCCACAGGTGTCGCCTCACTCGATGCCAGACGCTGCCGCCTAACGTCTCGGCGACAATCATAAACTCTTGTTGGAGCAACTGCCGGATTTCTGTAATCAAGTACAGCGTGACGGCAGGTAGACCGAGCAACACGAAGACCGTCAATTGAAGCGTCACGCGATCAACTAGCGGTGGCACCATCGTCGAGTCTGCGAACAACAGGGACGAAAACAGCATCATCATGGCAAGAAGGGAAATCGGTAGAATCAAAAACCCATCTAACAGCATTTTAAAGATTCGGTTCACGCGCGCCCCGCGAAACGCGAGTGGAATCCCAATCAATAGGCCGAACGCCATTCGTCCGAGCGCAACAATCGCACAAATACCAACCGTCCACTTGAAGCCTTCAATCATCATTTGGAACAAATCGTTCCCGGCCCGGTCGGTACCGAACCACTGATCTTTCGAAGGTTCGAGTGGCGGGATGCCAATCAACCGACCTTCGTCGGAGTAACGGTTCAAGAATTGATCGACTTGGCCATCACGGAATACGGTATTGCCGATACTGAGTAACAACAAGCTGACAAATATCACGAATCCAATCATAAATATCGGATCGCGCAGGAGTGCACGACGCATCAGATCCCTCCTTTCCAGGCATTCGGAATGAGCCATTCCGCTACTAAATCCAATAGGAAGATCGGGATATAAACGACCAACAAGATGACGAGCAGAATCGGCATGACCGGGTTATAGACGGCGAACCGGAAAATACCTTGGACGTTAAACAAATACTCGATAATCAACAGACTCGATAGCACCGTGATCAAGTTCGAACGGAAAAAGAGGTAGAAGCGATACACCAAATTCGGGAGCAAATGTCTCCAGAACAGGGCGGCCGGTCTGACGCCTTTGGCCCGGGCCAGTTCGAGAAACAACGACACCTCCTCCTCGAGGATATGTTTCGTCAACCACTTGAGGAAGAAGAACAGAATCGTGAGCGTCAACGTCACAATCGGCAAAAAGCGTATGTATTCGGCGAACCCACCTGCGACTTCAATTCGATCGAACCCTGTCTTCTTATAAATCGTGATGGCAAGAAATTGCGAGAAGATGAGCCAAAACAAATCCGGGATCATCTCGAGCGTCTGGCTCGTTTGCTGGAGCACCGTGCGCACGCGCTTCCCGCTCCGATAAAAGAAATAGGCGTACAGAAGGGCGAACCCGACCGAGACGATGAGTGACGTCATAAAGATGATGACCGTCTCTTTCATGAGCGGGGCGAGGTCTGGCAATAACGGTAACTCGCGTTGTGCGGTGACGTTGTAGTATGTAATCTCGTCGAGTTTCGCCAACTGACTGAATTGTTGTTGAATCCCGTTCCAGTAATTTGATGGCACGAACTCGAGTTCCACGACGAGTGACGGCAAGGCACTGATTGCAATCAATACAAATAGCGTGATGAAAAACTGAGCCGATTTTTGAGCAATCCAATTCATCCGATTCTCTCCTTTTGTGACATGAGTTTCTATTCTCTCAATGATTAGCCGCCTAAAACACAGTCAAAAAGAACTCTCTCCAAAATAAAACATTTTCTCGATACAAAAGTAAAATAAAACCATATGTGTGTTTTTTGATTCTATCACAGTAATATTGTAAATAATAACAATATTCAAAAAATAAGGAGGTGAATTATGCTATCTTTAAATTACGCACATACTCTGAGACAACTTTAAATGTGCTAGCTACATTGAACATCCCAATCAATAAGCAAATAAAAAAGTAGTCCTTCATGAAAGGAACACCTTAGTATGTTGAAAATAGAACGTCACCATCTTCAGACCGTAACTCATAGTCGACGAGCGTCTTCAACTCCTGCGTGAGCGTGATTGTGCATTCATATTCAATACCAGGACCGAACGGGATATCGGGACGATTGCGCGTTTCGTGCGGTACGCCATTCAAATATACATCGATATCACGGGCTTTAGCACCGTTATCGATTACATAGCACATTCCCGTCTCTGTCTTGTAGCGACTATGAATCCGATCATATGTGTCTGGAACCGTCACGAGCAACACTAGAATGACTAGCACGAGCGATCCAATAGACGCAAACAACTTTCCTAACTTTCGTCCTCTCCACCATTGGACGAAATACATGATCGTCGCACCCATAAGTGCGAGCGCAATACACCAAAACCCAATTATATCAATCAAACTTATCACCTCATCTTTTTATACGGGTGCTGCCAGACAAAGTTTCATCACCATTTCATTTTCAAGGAGACCTTCATGACACACTTTCTCAAAGTACAAAACCTCTCCATCCTGCTCGCACTCTGCCTACTTTTAAACATTCAACTACTCGCCAACAGCGGACGGATTCATTTGTTAATGGGTGATGCATATTTTCCAGCCATCACTATAATCGGCCTTATTTCACTCTTCGTGTTCACGCGGCTCATCGTTAAACGAATCAGGCAACTCGCCCCTTCACCATGGAACCTATCCCTGTATGTCTTATGGCTCCCTTATTTGACGCTGTTCACATACGTCTGGACGCGAATCGTCCCCGCTCCAAATGAAGCGGCATGGCCAAGTCGGGTCGTCGGGCTATTGATCATCGCGCTCACATTCACGTTCCCGCTCTATGTGTTCATCGTCCATATGGTCGCCCGCTCCAAACAACGAACGACGTAACCAAAAAACGTGTGCAACCCGAAGCGGGTGCACACGTTTTTTCATGAGAGCTCCTGTCTTCGTTTCTGCCACGCCACGAGCAAGATGCTGATGATGACGAGCAGGAACCACGACGACAGCTTGCCGAGGTCAACGAGCGCCCAACCGCTCAACTGGTTCGGATATGCCCAACCGTTGTAGAACGTGACGATATTTTCCGCGAACCAGATGAAGCAGGCAATCAAAAAGAAGGCGACGACGACGGGCATCGTGAAACGGCGGTCGTCGAGCCGGTACGTGACGATGGCACGGCCGAAGACGAGAAAGACGAGACCAATCAACACCCAGCGCAAATCGAGCCAAATGTGATGCCAAAAGAAGTTGAAATAGATGGCGATTCCCAGGCCGAACGCGATGAGCGGTGGAGGCATCTTGAGAAACTCCAAATCAAGGCGGCGCCACGACTGGACGACGTAGCTGCCGACGCTCGCATACATGAACCCCGCATAGAGCGGGACGCCGAACCATTTCGTCAACGCCTCGTCGGGATAGCTCCATGACCCCATCTGGACTTTGAACAGCTCGAGGCCGAGCCCGATAACGTGGAACCAACTGATGACCTTCACTTCTTCCATCGTCTCGAGCCCGGTCTTGACGAGCACGACTTGGACGAATAGGCACCAAATGAGGAGGACGTCGTAACGCGGAATCGGAAAGTCGAACCATTTCGTCAACGCGAGCGCCCCGAAGATGGCGACCGGGAAGATGCAACTGAGTGCCTGTTCGTAACCGAAGATGAACAAATAACGGATGCGCCGCATCGTAATCACCTACAATTCGATGTATTCGTAAAGGAATGACGACTCACCGTCAAAGAAGCGCGGATCGTAGAGGCCGAGCCGCTCATCATCCTCGACGACGACAACGAACGGGGACCACTGTTTGAGCGTGATCGCTTCTTTATTTTCGGCGAAGAGCGGATTCAAATCGGCATCGTCCGCACTCGTCAACTCGTATTGGACCTCGGGTTCTTGATAAACCGAGTCACTGTAAATCGACACCGACTCATCGGTCTTTGTGACGACCGTGAACTGGGTCGGGATGAACGAGGCCGACAGCGCCACTTCATCGTGATCGGCGGCATACGACTGATACAAGTACGCCCCTTGCGCACTTTGAATCAAGACGTGCACGACGATCGCTGCCCAGGCGTAGCGATACACCGTATGACTGATGTCAGTTCGCCATGCGATCAGCCAGGCGACGAGGAAAATGCCCCAATAGACGAAATCAACGATCGGGATGACACCGAACGTGACCCGGACATCCGATAACGGTTCGAAGTAACCCGTCCCCCAGGCGTTGAACAAGTCTGCCGTGTTATGGATGAACACGGACAAGAGCGCCCACCAGAAGTAACGGATATCGGTCACCTTGAACAAGAGGCGCACGAGTATGTAAATGAGTAGCGCGAACAACGGGACGAGGAAAATCGAATGAGTGATGCCGCGGTGCCACATCTGATACATCCCTTCCGTGTCCCATAACCGCGAGATGACGTCACTATCTGGGATTTGGCTCCCGACGAGCGTCGTGACGAACAAAGCACGTTTTTCGTTTTTCTGAAGCTCTCGCTTGTCGGCCGCCCCGTAGAGCGTCAGACCGAACAGCGTATGTGTGATGGTGTCCACCGGTCTCCTCCTTTTGGACGGAAAAGACATCCCCCTCATGACGAGAAGGATGTCCGTCCTAGCTTATTTCTCTTGGTCCATTTTCATGGCGCGTCTTGCGACGACAGCGACAAAAATGACAGCGACAATCGGAATGATTAATGGCATCCAATCTAACATCCGCCTGTCCCCCTTCTACAAGTGTCGCAAGCAGTATATCATACCTTCATTTCAATCGTTTCAGTGAATGCTCGCCTTCGCATATCGTTCGGCCATCGCCTCGATCGTCTCGCGCAAATGGTCGCGGAGCGTGATCGGTTCGAGCACCTCGACTTGCGTGCCGAGCGACAAGAGCCAGAAGACGAACCCGTCGGATACGGCCGCATCGAAGCGGATGAGGAAGCGTTCTCCGTCTTGAGTAATCGAGACGTCTTCGCCGAGCTTGTCGAAGATGACCGGGAGGACGCGCTCGTCGACGGCAAGGACGATTTCCTCGTCGAGCCCGTTGTACATATTGAACGACTTTTGGAAGTAGTCATCCGGCAAATGATGTTTCATGCGCGGCGTATCATCCTCGACAATCTCTGAGTTGACGATGCGGTCGACGCGATAGTTTCGGATTTCCCCGATCGACTCATCGATGCCAATCAAATAATATTGCTCATGGTTCCAGTGCAAGTCAATCGGATTGACGACATAACGCTCGCCGTCACGGCGAAGCGGGAACGTTCGCTTCGTGGCGTCAAAGCCGACGACGTCCGTATATTGGAACGAGATTGCCTTTTGTTCTTGGATCGCGCGCTGGATGCGATCGATATGGTAAGGAATCTGTCCGTGTTTCTTCTTCGGTGTCTTGATGATCGACTGGAGCGTTTCCGCTTCCGGAATACTCGTCAGTTTTTGAAGCTTTTCGACGATCCGCTCTGTCACGTCCTCCGAGATGAACTTCGCCGCGACGATGGCGTCGACCATCATCCGGAGCTCATGGATTTCAAACAAACGGGCCGAATGCCAATATTTTTTGGCGAGGCCGTTCTTCTCGAGCTCATCCTGCACCTCGAACCCCGAATCGGTCAATGCTTGGATGTCGTCTTTCACTGATTTTTTTGCTAACTTAGAAGTATCTCCGATCGTAGATAAATATTCGAGCAAGTCTTCTAACGTCTTTGGATGATTATCATCTGTGTGGCGTTCGAAAAACCGTCTCACCTCGAGTAACCTTTCTCGGTTGTTCACGGTTTAATCCCCTTTCACTTCTCTATGTAAAATATGTATAAACAGACAGTAGCATGTTATTTCCATGAAATAAAGGTATTTTCCATTACAAATCGTTTAAGGAGGCCCTTCCGCAGTGAAACATTACGCGCACGTCAACGGCACGAAAATCGAATATATGGACCGCGGTCATGGTCCGGTCATCGTTCTGATTCATGGGACCCAATCATCGAGCCTCGAACCGTACCATGTGGACCGGCTCGTCGTGTCCGGTTTTCGGGTCATAGTCCCATCCCGTCCCGGCTACGGTGAGACTCCGTACTCATTTTCAGCTTCACCGCAAGCGTTCGCCACCAACCTACGTCATTTGATGGAAATCATGGCAATCGATCGGTATCACGTGTACGGCATTTCGGCCGGTGGCCCGACGGCAATCGAGCTCGCATCGCAGAACGACCACGCGCTCAGCCTTACGCTCGCTGCCGCTGTGACGAGCGTCGTCGACTTCCCCTATCGGCAATACATCAGCCGTAACGTCGCTCAGCCTGCGTTCATCGCGCTGCAATTTGCGATGAAACAGTTCGTCGCCCGCGCCATTCAAAAACAACCGTTCGAGGCGACGGCCCGCATGATTCAATCGACGAGCCTGCTCGCACTCGATGTCATCCGCGACGAAGTGACCCCGTACGATATCTTCCTATTGAAACGAGTCGCTAGCCAAATGGCGTTCGGTCTTGGTGCCCAGTTTGACCTGCGGCAACAAGTGACCGATGAAGCGCTGCTCGGGGTGACGTGCCCGACGTATATCGTCCACTCCAAAAATGACAAGGCCGTGCCGGTCCGCCACGCGCATCACGCGAAACGGCTCATCCCGCACGCCCAGCTCACCATCTTGAACAGCCCCGGCCATTTGATTTGGATTGGTCGTCAAGCACGGAAGAGCGAGCAACAGATTGAACGCTTTATCCGCTTCAACTCATAAGACGCCATTCTAGGCGTCTTTTTTAGTCGCCTGGTTCGAGCAGATTGATCAATTTTTCCGTCACGTCAGCCGGAAGGCGGTAGCCGATATTTGTGTCGTCCGCGTCATAAAGACTGCTTGCCGACTTCGCATCATCGTTGAGCCAAAGGTAATAGCGGTCCGTCTCCCCGTCCTCGAAGCGGATTTCGATATCGTATTCCGGCCCAACCACATTGGCGACACCTGGAATTTCGTCTGCCTCACGCAGCATGTCTTCGAACACTCGAATCGATTCCGGTTCGTCGAACGTGACGATATCGCGCTCTTGAAAACTGCTGAATCCGTCCGATTCCGAGACGCGGACTTCTTCAATCCCATCCGTCCGAAAATCGTTCGAGGCACAGCCGGTCAAGGTAAGTGATAACGTGACGAGAGCAAAGACTGATGTATGTCGATGTTTCATAAATAGACTCCCTCTGTCTGTATATGGTTGATATACGCGATTCATGCAAGTAAAGTTTCACATTCCACGTCACTCGTTCACTCATCCACCCCGAGCACTTGAATCAACTGATTCGTCATATCTCTCGACACGAGATAGATGAGATGCGGATGCGTCACATCCATCAAAAAGCTCGGTTGATGTTTCTGTCCGAGCCAAAGATGATACTGTGCCATCATCCCGCCCTTCCAATGAAGCTCCAAGTCAAAGTCCGGTTCCCCGTGAATGGAATCTTCGAGCGCATCATCTGCATTACGCAGCATGTCCGCGAACGATCTCACTTTTTCGATTCCATTGAACATGATGAAATCTGTCTCATTGAACGAACCAATTCCTGACGACTCAGCAACTCTCGCTTGAATCATCTCTTCTCTATTCAACTCATTCTCCTCTGAGTTCATAAATGCTTTGAACATCGCCGAAGCCCCTGTGAAGATTGCCCGATCTAGTTTCATGTCCATCACCCCATTCATGTTGATCGTTATCTTTTACGAAAATCCGGACGAAAGGTTTCACAAATTTTGACATCGGATCATTCAGGCCTGTTTTCGCATTCGCTCCAAGAAAATCGGCAATATGTTCAATAGAATCGAGATGCTCGTTAAGACCCACCACGCTCGTCCCATACCTGGTATGACATCCGCCAACGCACTCCAATCCTCCGCTTCGACCCAGACTGATAAATAGCTGTAATCTGCACACACCGTCAATGCGGTCAAGGACAACGCAATCGCCATCGGTAGCTTATAGTCTTTCCCGATGCTGAACGTATACAAATTGAACAGTGTCGCCCCAATCGCGAGCAATCCTAAAACCATCCACACGTAAATCATCCCCTATGCTATATGTAATTTATTCCCTATTTCTAGAATAGCATATAGAGTTCATTCTGTAGGTAAACAAAAAAGCCAAGCCGAAGCTCAGCTCTTCCTTATTGATACGTCCAACCGGTCAGGCTCGCAGTCGCGCCTTCATAGCGCAACTGTTTCTCGAGCTCGCTCGGGAAGACGCGGAGCGTGGCGACCGCCTCACCGTCATTGACGAAGCATTCGACACTTGACGAGTCGACGAACACGTGAAGCGACGTCACATGAATCGCTTTCGTCCGTGTCGTGCCAAACTCGGTCGCGAACGGCTCTCCGGCATTCGTCCGGTCGATCGTCAATTCGCCTGCCGTCGCGTCGTAACGGATGACGAGTGACTCATTCTCGACCTGAAGCAGGTCGAGCGTGAAGTCTGACCCATCCGTTTTCACCTCAAGCTCATACCGGTCCGGTGTCGCGACGCTGATTGATGTGCCGGACGCGTCGAGGAATGTGTCTTTGCGAAGCGTTGTCATCTCCGCCACCGGACGCTGCTTGAGCATCCCTTCCTCAATTGTGAGCACACGCGGTAACGTCAAGGCGTGGGCCCAACCGAAGCGGTCCGTCGGATACTCGATTTCAGGGAGTCCCATCCAACCGACGAGAACGCGTCGTCCGTCCTGTTCTGTCGTCTGTGGGGCGTAAAAATCAAACCCGAAGTCGAGCTCCTCGAACGCTCCGTGGGTGAATGTTAACGTCTCAACGTCGAGCTTGCCGATCAAGAACCCAGACTGATAGATGTTGTGATAGCGATGCCCGTCCGGTTCAATCCCTTGCGGCGAGAAGACGAGGACGTGCTGCCCGTTCAGTTCGAACACGTCGGGACATTCCCACATGTAGCCGAACGAATCGAGTCCCGTCTTGATTTCACCGAGGAACGTCCAGTCATCCAAGTCGACCGAGTGATACAAGACGACGCAACCCGTCTCGTCCGTACGTTGTGCGCCGACGACGGCGTAATAGGCGCCGTCCTCGAGCCACACTTTCGGGTCACGGAAATGTTCCGTGTACCCGGCCGGCACGTCCGGAATCGCGACATTGCGACGTTCGATCTTGCCATCCCGCAACACGCCGAGCACTTGCGAGGCGTGACGCGTCCAGTCATCCGTCCGGTGATTGCCCGTGTACATGACGTGGAGTTCCCCGTCTTTCACGAACCCGCTGCCTGAATAGGCACCGTGTGAATCTTCGGTCGTCTCCGGGACTAACGCCACCCCGCGGTCCGTCCACGTGACGAGGTCGGGTGATGTGACATGATACCAGTGTTTGAGACCGTGTACCGGTCCGAGCGGGAACCACTGATAGAACATGTGATATTCCCCGTTGTAATACGTGAATCCGTTCGGGTCGTTCAGGAGTCCCGTCGGCGGTTGGATATGATATCCGAACCGCCACGGGGAAGCTGCCGTCTTCGTGCGGAGCGTCTCCATCTCGAGGGCACTCACGTCACGTAACGAGCGGTAACGCTCTGCCTTCGTCCAACTCATAACATCACTTCCTTTTCATTATGCTGCTTGTTTGACTGCTTCTTTTTTCGCTTGGCGTTTCGCGAGCACGAACGTCAATCCGAAGGCAACCGCGAAGGCGATAGCCATACCGATGATATACGAGACGATTGACGCTGGTGCGATTGAGATGATCCCTGGAAGACCTGCCGCACCGAGGGCAACGGCGAGGACTTCACGTCCGACGATGAACGCCGAGGCGACGCCTGAACCGATGATGGCCGCGATGAACGGATAACGAAGTTTCAAGTTGACCCCGAACATTGCCGGTTCCGTGATGCCGAGGAGTGCCGAGATCCCAGATGCTGAAGCGACACCTTTCATCTTTTGGTCACGTGTCAAGAAGAAGACAGCGAGTGTGGCCGCACCTTGCGCGACGTTCGACATGGCTGCGATTGGGAAGATGAATGATCCACCCGTACGTGCGATATCGGCAAGAAGCTGTGTCTCGATGGCGATGAAACTGTGGTGCATCCCTGTGATGACGATCGGTGCGTACAAGAGACCCATGACGAGACCGCCGAAGAAGCCGAGTGAGTCGTACGTCCAAACGAGACCGTCGATGATCAAGTTACCCGCTTCGCGTGTGATCGGTCCGACGAAGGCGAACGTGACGAACGCCGTAATGAGGAGCGAGAGGAGCGGTGTGAGCAAGATATCGAGTGATGCTGGCATGAATTTGCGAATATTGATTTCAAGTTTCGACAAGATATAAGCGGATACGAGGACCGGTAACACTTGTCCTTGGTAACCGAGTTTCTCGATTTCAAAGCCGAGAATGTTCCAAACCGGAATATCACCGACCGTTGCTTGCGCATAGGCGTTGACGAGATCCGGGTGAACCATGATCATCCCGAGCGCGGCGCCGAGGTACGGATTACCCCCAAACCGCTTGGCGGCGGAGAACCCGATCAAGACGGGCAGGAAGACGAAGGCGGCGTTCGCGAACGTGTTGATCATCGCGGCGAGATCGGCGATGCCTGGGTACTGATCGATGAGTGAGCTTCCTTCGAAGAACAAATCAGGTGCCGTGAGCAAGTTGTTGATCCCCATCAAGAGACCGCCGGCGACGATGGCCGGGATGATTGGGACGAAGATATCAGACAACATTTTGACGAACTGTTGGAGCGGGTTGCCTTTCTTCGCGCCGGCCGACTTGACGTCGCTTGTCGACATATCGCCGAGGCCTGTCAATTGGGCGAACTCAGCGTACACCTTGTTAACCGTACCTGCACCGATGATGATTTGATACTGGCCACCGGTCGAGAACGTTCCTTTGACGACGTCGAGGGCGTCAAGTTTCTTCTCGTCGACTTTCGATTCGTCGTTCAAGACGAGGCGGAGCCGGGTCGCACAGTGGGCCGCGGCGGCGACGTTGTCTTTCCCGCCGAGAGCCTCTAAAATCGCTTCTGCTTCTTGTCTGTAGTTCATGCTGGTTTGCCTCCTAGCGTTTCAAGCACGCGTTGTTGTGTTGGTATGGCCGGAATCGCGCCGTATGCCGTGCACGTCAAAGCGCCGGTCACGTTCGCGTATTCGATATCCTTCAGTAAGCGCTCGTCATCGATTCCTAGAGTCGCTAAGCGATACAAGTAGGCGCCGACAAAGGCGTCACCCGCTCCCGTCGAATCGACGCTTTCAATTTTCACTGAAGCGATGACGTCTTTGACGTCTTTCGTCGCAATCAGTGTCCCGCGCGAGCCGAGCGTGATGGCGATCCGTTTCGCACCCGTTTCGAGAAGCGACGCGATCGCTTGATTTAAATCGTCAAGCCCAGTCAACAAGTGCGCTTCTTCCTCGCTCAACTTGACGAAGTCTGCTTCGGCGATGAAGTGGAGCGAATCTTGTTTGAACGCCTCGAGGTCGGTCACAAGCGCGTCACGGTAGTTCGGATCGAACGAGACGAACAGGCCGTCACGCTTGGCGAACTGGAGCAGTTTGAAATAAGCGTTCTTTAACTCACCGTCGAGGAGTGCCGTCGCCGATCCGAAATGGACGATGTCTCCAGGCTTGAAGGCCGACAAGTCGATTGACTCGAAGGCATAGTCGCCATCGCTGCCGCGTCGGAACGTGAAATCTCGTTCCCCGTCTTCTTGAATCGACACGAATGCGAACGTCGTGTCACCTTCCTCCACCAAGTTTTCGACGCCGACGCCGTTGTCGACGAGCGTCTGTTTTAAAAAGCGTCCGAACGGGTCTGCCCCGACTTGACCGAGGAAACTTGAATTTCCTCCGTGTTTACTGACGACCGCCGCGACGTTTGCCGGTGCGCCCCCCGCTTTCTTTACGAATGTCGTTCCGTTGACGAGGTCGCTCGATGCGTCATCGCAAACCCAATCAATCAATAGTTCACCAATGCAATGTACGGTGTTCATCCGTCCACCTCCATGTCTGAATGTCGTGCTTCGTGCCATTTATCGAACCGGTTCCAAAAACAAATAAAAAATGTTGCGGAACCGGTTCCGCAACACAAATGTAATCGATTTAATTTAAAATGTCAACGCTTTCTCGCAGTTTTAATTCAAAAGTTGTGAACGTTTTCATCGGGATGGTTTCGCCTGTTAACAATTGGAGAATCATGTCAGCCGCACGAGACCCTGTCCGACGGTATGGAAGATGCACCGTCGTGATCGCTGGATGGAGCACTTCGGTGAAATCATAGCCGCCGAATCCGCTCACCGAGATGTCGCCCGGGACCGTCTTGCCGGCGTTGGCAAGTCCCTTCAACACGCCGAGTGCGATGTTGTCGGTCGCACAGACGACGAGTGACGCCGACAGCTCATGCCCTATCTGAGCCCCAATCGGAATCGCGTCATCGATTTTAAATGACGTCGTGTACGTCTTCACATCCGCCCCTGCCTCGTTGAAGGCGCGTAAGAAACCATCACGTCTCGTTTGACCGACGGCGATGTCGTACTCCTCGACGCCCACATAGATGATGTCGCGATGTCCCCAATCCATGAACTGCTTTCCGAGGGCGTACGCCGCGTCAAAGTCGGGATAAACGAGGCTATGAACGTGTCCATGTTCCTGACCGATCAATAAGACGGGGATTTGAATGTCTTGTATTGCCTGCAAGTGTCGCTCCGTCACGGTCGTCCCGAGCCAGATGATACCGGCCACTTTTTGTTTCGCCAAGTTATACAACTGCTCGATTTCCCGTTCGGTCTGTTGGGCCGTGTTGACGACAAGCATTTGATACCCGCGTTCGGTCAGTCGTTCATCGATGCCCATCATGGTCCGCGAAGCGGCATAGGAATCGAGCCGCGGCACGATGACACCAATCATTTTTGTCTGTTTCGACTTCAAGCTTTGCGCGAACTGGTTCGGCTCATAGTTCGTCTCTTGGATGACGCGCTCAATCTTGTCGCGGGTCGCCTGTCCGACCGAGCCCCCGTTCAAGTAACGGGAAACGGTGCTTTTCGCGACCCCGGCCAATTTGGCGATGTCATTGATTGTCACTTGTTTCATCTCAAAAACCTCCATACGAAAAAACTGACGCGTTAGACGCCGTCAGTTCAATGGTTGATTACATATCGTTTTTTAAAGTTTAAATAATAAAGGCCGTTCCGTTTCTCGAAGCCGTTCTTCTCGAGGACATGGCGTACCGCTTCCTGATGCGGACTCGTCGGCGGGATGCCGGCGCGGACCGTATGCCCTTCTTTCAAATCGGACTGCTCGAGCGCGAGGCGAAGCCCTTCAGTCGCATAACCCTTGTCTTTGAATGGGTCGAACACCATCAAATCAAGCTGATAGACGCGAGCCAGTTTCAAGAGCAACACTTTTCCGACGACTTGACCATCGACACGGAGGTCGTAATAGAAGTCCTCCCCATAGCTATGGGCGTCGGCTGAGTACACCTGCTCTTCGCCCATCTCGACAAAGATGCCTTTTAACTCTTCGGCTGACATGCCGTAAGAACTTTGACCGTATTTTTTAAAATGCTCATATTCGATCTCATCAATCTGACGAATAGGTTGACGCACGATTTCCATCCCGTGCCCTCCTTAACAGTTATCTCATTGTCTTTCCACACTCATTATATACGAACGGCGCCGTGAAGCGCAAAAGATAACCGAAATCAGACCGGTTCGATGTGAATGTGGACTGTATCGACGGCATGGTGTTCGTCGAGTTCGCGCTCGATGTCATCACATAAATCGTGCGCCTCCTCGACGGTGAGGCTTCCTTCGACGGCAATCGTCACATCGAGCATGACGTGATTGCCGAGGTGACGTCCTTTGATTTCACGGACTTCCTTGACGGCATCGAAATGTTGGATCGTCTCTTCATACGAATCGACAAGGTACGGAGGGAACCCGTCCGAGAGCTGATGGGTCGCGTCGAGAAAGATTTGAATCGCCGTCCGGATAATCATCCCGGCGATGAGGACGGCGAGCACCGTATCCATCCACGGTAATTTAAAGTAGGCAAACAGGACGCCGAGCGTCGCCCCGATTGAAATCATGGCGTCGGCGAGATTGTCTTTCGCTGCCGCCTTCAATGCGAGTGACCGGGTCTGTTTGGCCAATCTCGAATTGTACGCATATACGCCGAACATGACGAGCGCACTCACGAACGCGACGACGGCCGCGAGCGGGTTCGGTTCCACGTATTCGCCCTCGATCAGAGTGGCGATACTGTTCAATAGAACGAACACCCCAACGGCGACCATGATCAGTGATGCGACGAGTGCGGCGAGTGTCTCCATCTTGGCGTGCCCGTATTTATGTTCCGCGTCTCGGGGCAGCGCGGCGATGCGAATGCCGATATAGACGGCGATTGAAGCGATGATATCGGTCGTGTTATTGAATCCGTCGGCGAGGACGGCTTCCGAATTATACAAATAACCGAATACGACTTTTAGGACAGATAAGACCAAATACGTCGTGATGGATAAAATGGCGCCTTTGAGCGCTTTTGGTGGATGAGTTGTCGACTGCATCCGACCACCTCCTTATTAGCTAAGTCAGTATACCAGTCGAATGTCGTGTGGGCATAGAGAAACAGTGTTTCCCTCAGTCAAATAAAATGGAATATATTCCCGGTAGTTTCGTCTTTCGATAATTATGGTAAAGTAAATGAGAAGATACCTAACGGTTACCCAACAAAAGAGGTGAAACGAATGTTTACAGAACGTGATGGAATCAAGCTTCGTTTGGAACAAATTGACAGATTACTCGCCGATTTGAACCGAGAAGCAAAACAATTGATGGCTCGTCTACGAGAACTCGACGCAAGCGGTGAAAACCCGCATGAAGTGACGCTCAAACCGGAAGATCGTGATACGCTCAAATCGTCAATCGATGAGACGCTCGAAGCGCTTCAAAGCCGCTCGAAACGCCCGATCAACCCGAATGATGAGAAGAAGAAAGAACTCGCCTCGCATAAGGCGCTCATCGATGAACTGTCAGATTTACTCAGCAAGAAAAAATGAGACGCCTCCGCGTCTCATTTTTTCAGTAAGGAGATGCTATGACCTATATCGTTACGACTTGTTTACGCCCGACCGAGGCAACCATCGAACGGGCCGAGGCTCACGCAGCAAAGTACGGCGTCCGTTTTATCCCCCGGCGCAAACACTCCATCGACACGTTAAAGCAACGCCACCAGACAGGCGTCCTCGTCTTCGATAAGCGCCGTGTCGAATATACCCCACTCGACGGAGATGAACCGTTCTTTTTCCATCCATCGAGCTCGGTGTTCCGCGTCAAGCAGCTTGCACGTGGTGGGAACGACCCGCTCGTCGATGCTGCCGCAATCAAACCAGGTGACCGTGTCCTCGACTGCACACTCGGGCTCGGCTCGGACAGCATCGTCCTCAGTCATGCCGTCGGTCCGACCGGTCGCGCCGTCGGTCTCGAGAGTGAGTTCGTCACCGCGATGCTCGTCAAAGAAGGCTTGACCGTCTGGGAAGAGAAACACGACGCGGTCAATGAGGCGATGCGTCGACTCGAGGTCGTCTGGACGGATGCCCTCATCTATTTGAAGTCATGCCCGGACGATTCGTTCGACGTCGTCTACTTCGATCCGATGTTCGAAAAGACGATTTCAGAATCGGTTCACTTGAACCCATTACGTTCACTCGCCAACACAAATCCACTGTCTTTTGAACTCATGACGGAGGCCCGTCGTGTCGCGGCCAGACGGATTGTCCTAAAGGCTCATTTTGAGAGTGAGACGTTCGAAACGTTTGGTTTTACAAGGATTGTTCGCAAAACATCCAAATTTCATTACGGCATCATCGATTTAGAGACTTGACCCCTTAGGTCTTTAGGACCAATCGGGACGAAAGTCTCTTTTTTCGATTCTTATTTTCTGAATATTGACATTAATCTGACACAAGTTTAATGTTGGATTCAAGCTCACACAATTTCCCATTATTTTCACAGGAGGTTAGTACAAATGAAAAAACGTTCCATCCGTCGCACGACGCTCGCCGTCGCGCTGACATCGGTCATGAGCGTCAGTGCGATCCCGGCCGTCGGTGCCGCTCCACTCGCCGCCTCACCGCTACCAACCCCGAGCACGAATGCTCCATTCGATCACAACATCATCGATGAGGATCGGCTCGCCAAAGCGCTCGAGAAACGAGGCGTCATCAAAAAAGGGCTTTCGGCTACTGAGCGCCACAAGGCCGTCGATGCCTATATCGAGAAGAAGCAAGGCAATGCGAAAGACGTCCATAAGCACGGCTTGAACGATAAAGCCGCTGAAGCTAAAGAGAAGATACATAACCAATTCGAGAAAGAATCGAAACGTCTCCTCGACAAAGCGAAAAAAGGACAAGCGAACTATCGGAAAGGCAAGCCGAACGGCCAAGTCAAAGTCGACCCGGCCAAGCAAGCTGGCTATAACGGCGCCGTCCGTGAAGACAAAGTACTCGTCCTTCTCGTCGAATATAGCGACTTCAAACATAACAACGTCGTCCAAGAAGAAGGTTATCTTTATAGCGACAACTTCAGTAAAGAACACTACGAGCAGTATATGTTCGGCGACGAGTCGTTCGAACTGTTCAACGGTGAAAAAGTCCAAACGTTCAAACAGTATTATGAAGAGCAGTCGGGCGGCAGCTACACGGTCGACGGCACGGTTTCTGACTGGTTGACCGTCCCAGGCACGGCGAAAGACTATGGTGGTGACAATCCGGCTGGCGGGAATGACAACATCGGACCAGGCCCGCGTCAACTCGTTAAAGACACGTTGAACGCGGCAGTCGCTTCAGGCATGGACCTCGCCGAATATGATGAATACGATTTATATGACCTCGACGGTGACGGCGACTTCAACGAGCCGGACGGCTTGGTCGACCACTTGATGATCATCCATGCCGGTACCGGCCAAGAAGCGGGTGGCGGTGTCCTCGGTGATGACGCAGTCTGGTCACACCGTTGGGTCGTCGGGAACAGTCCTTACCGTGTAGCTGGAACGACAGCAGACGTCCCGTACTGGGGCGGTCAAATGGCGGCATTCGATTACACGATTCAACCGGAAGACGGCGCAGTCGGCGTCTTCGCTCACGAATATGGTCACGATCTCGGTCTTCCAGATGAATACGACACACAGTACACAGGTCAAGGCGAACCAGTCCAATCATGGTCGATCATGAGTGGCGGCAGCTGGGCTGGTAAAGTGGCAGGTACGGAGCCGACGAGCTTCTCGCCACAAAACAAAGAGTACTTCCAAAAATTGATGGGCGGCAACTGGGCGAACATCACGGAAGTTGATCTTGAAGACATTACACAACAAGGTTTCGTCTCGAAACTCGATCAATCCGTGACGAAATCGACGAACCCTGGATTGTTGAAAGTAAACCTTCCAGACAAGAAAGTAAAAGGCATCGAGCCAGCATTCGGCGAGTATTACTACTACTCGACAAAAGGCGATAACTTGCATACCGAACTCGCAACACCGACGGTCAAACTCGGCGCGGACGGTACGCTCGCTTTCGACACACGTTTCGATATCGAATTTGACTACGACTACTTGTACGTTAAAGCACTCAGCGGCGGCAAAGAAGTCGTCCTTGATGTCTACGGCGATGACAACACTGGAAACGGTGCGGAATCGACGAACGGTGCTTGGGTGAACAAATCGTACGACTTGTCTCAATTCGCGGGTCAAGACGTGCAAATCGTCTTCGAATACGTGACAGACGGTGGACTTGCCCTTGAAGGATTCGCACTCGACAACTTGTCGATTACGTCAGGCGGTCAATCGCTTCTCGCAGACGATGCGGAAGGCGCAGAGAAAGTCACACTCGACGGTTTCGTCAAGTCGGACGGCTATGACACGAAACCTCACTACTACTACCTTGAATGGCGCAACCATGAAGGTGCAGACACAGGTCTCTTGAACGGCCGTGGCGTCAAGTACAACACAGGTCTCGTCGTCTGGTATGCGGATGATTCGTTCTCAGACAACTGGGTCGGGATTCACCCGGGTGAAGGTTTCCTCGGTGTCGTCGACTCGCATCCTGAGGCCCTTATCGGCAACTTGAACGGTCAAGAAACAGTCGCTGGCAGCACGCGCTACCAGATCGCAGATGCGGCGTTCAGCTTAGATAAGACGCTCCCATGGTACATCGATTCACCGAGCCGTGGCATCTATGACTACAAAGCTCAACCAGGCGTGAAACAGTTCAACGACGCCAACACGTACATCAACTCGCTCATCCCAGATGCGGGCCGTAAACTTCCACAATACGGACTCGTCGTCGACGTCGTCGGCGAAGCGAAAGACAACTCGGCTGGAGCTGTTTGGGTCCGGACGAAGTAAGCTTGATTCAACGCACCCCCGCCCTTCTCACCATGAGGAGGACGGGGGTCTTATTATTCTAAAAAAGCTTGAAATTTCATGACAGACTGTGTAACATACTAGATGTAACCGCCTCTGTAGGTTAGTGGCAGACCTCAGCAATGGTAATGCTGCAGCACGAGTTCGATTCTCGTCGGAGGCATCAAGAATACCGCTCAACCAAGTGGTTCAAAGCACTTCCTGTATCTTTCAGGAGGTGCTTTTTATTTATCCGTGAAAACAACTTTGACAGACGACAAAAAACGCCCCGAAGGACGCTTATTTGCTCATTTGATGCATTCCCTAATCTTTTTTAAACTTTTAACTGATCATTCAATTTGTTTTCTTTAGGTTGATAGCTCTTTTTAGAAGTGAAAAAGAAAATGATAGACAGTATAAAAAGTGCTACAGGAAATATTATTAAAGAAGGATTAAATTTTGTGGAACTAACAGCATACTCGCCATACAAATAAATCGTCATCCATAAAGAGTTACATAATAAAATCACTGCCGATATAACTTTCATAATTTGCCCACCTTTCAAGTGATATTATAACCGATTTCCGAGCCACTTTTGGACGTTTCCTAAAATTCACAAAATATCATTCATTAATATTATTTATTGGTGTCTAATTACAATTAGATACTTCATTTAACAAATATGGGTATACATAGTTTAGATGATGTTACAATAGACTCGATGAAAGAAGGGAGTGTTTTTTGATGTCAGTCGACTGGTATTACGCTCTGAACATAATCTTGATGTTGACGGCGGGAATCGCGTTCATGGCGAGAAGTTATTTTATCAAGAAAGTCATTGAGGGTGACGAATCCGTCTACCAACACAAGCAAAACAAGCGTCGCGTCCATCAATCGAGCATTATCTTGGCGGCTGGGGTTCTTGGGATTCTCATTTTAATAGGAGCAACCAGCTTACAAGAAGACGATCCGGCAGTCGAAACAGCGACGGACCAGACGGAAACAATGATACTCGCGGATGGCGAATTTGGGCCAGGCACTTATAAGGTCGGTACAGACATCGACGCCGGTGAGTACAAGCTCACTGCTGCTGATGAAGATTATCACGGCTATTATGAGGTAAAGACTGATTCTTCGCCAGATGGGGACATGGTCGGAAACTCGATGTTCGAAACCACAGAGTATGTAAGTGTCGAGGATGGCCAGTATTTAATCGTCAAACGCGCAACCTTCGCAATGAGTAAAGAGGCTACCGTGGCTGAACCAAAAGAAACGGACAAAGATTCAATTTTAGAGCCGACCGATGACACTGTCGATGCGTTCTTTGATACTCCGGAACAGGAAGCTGAGTTTTTCAAAGCAATCGCACTGACGGTGGAACAAGGACGTGAGACGATACAGTTAGCATCTGCCTTGACGCGAACATGCGGAAAGCTATGCCCTGATGTCCCTGGTAAGGAGTGGGTGTTGCAACTCGAATCGGCGAACAACGAAATGTTCGGACTGCAACGAAGTCTTCACGATTTCGCTATTGACCTACGCGTTATCCCCGTCGGCAGTTCGGAGAATATCGACTTTACGCAACGGGACGAGCTTGCCAGTGAATTTGAACGAGTCTCAGAACTCATCACCCCTATTATGCTGAAAGAAGATTGGGCGACATGGGACGACGCCAATGCGGCGGTCGATGAAGCAATCACGCTTATGCAAAATATGCGCGCCGAAGACGTTTACACGGTCCCGAATCAACAATGAAGTTATGTAAAAATCGTGCACAGTAACGTGCACACTTACCGCCCATGCACAGGCGAATTCACAGTTTTTCCAACTACTTTCTTACAAATTCAAGACCATCAACCCGCATAACGGCGCGAATTCTCAAGCGTTCTCATTCCCACGAAAAACCAAAATAGAAATGGTAATGCTGCAGCACGAGTTCGATTCTCGTCGGAGGCATCAAACGCATTCCGTGACACGGACCAACACAAGCACTTTCTCAAACCTTGAGAGAGTGCTTTTTTATTGTCGATCGCTCATCCTGATATTCCAATAAATGGTATGATGGATAAATACTTATCTATAAAGGAGACTCGATATGAAACGTATCCTCATCATACTTGCTACCGTCGCCTTATTGGCCGCCTGTACCGAACAGACGACAGTTCCTACGTCTGACTCATCCCCGAAAGCTAAACATGTCGTGATCGATGTATCTGAGACGCAACCTTTCTCCGAGCCCGTCCCGACCAAAGAAGAAGTCACAATCTTTTTAGGATATCTCGAATCTCTGAGCAGTGACACACTCGGGTCTTTGCGTGAATCAGAGCAATCGATTTTCCCCTGTGGGAAGTCTTGTGAAGATCGTCCGCTCGACGAAATCTCTGCGCAAATCGACAGTAACCGGGAAGGGCTCGAATCCGTCCGTGCCGACATTGATGAGATTCTCCCGGCGCTCGATCACCTTGTCGAATCTGACGCGTCAGGCATCGACCGCGAAGGGCTGACCAGCGTATTAAACGAACTCACAACCGTCAGCGAGGGAATCTCGCAGTTTTTAGAGGCTGACGATTGGGCATATTGGGAAGAAGCGCGCAGCCGATTGAATTACCTGTCATCGCTTATGAAAGGTATCTCCATTAATCTAAGTGGTGTATAATGGCATACCAACTAGATATATCGCTCTCACCAAAAACTATGGTGAGAGCTTTTTCCGTTTAGTCATGGAAACTGTCTTGACACGGTTTCCGTTCCTCTATAAACTTGTAAAGTTGACAGAATGAATGATTTGGAAGGAGTACGATCCCCATGCACAATGAATGGTTATGGATTCCTTCTGCCTTGCTCACGCTCGGTCTGCTCGTCCTCAGCTACAAGCTGTTCGGACGCGTCGGACTGTTCGCCTGGATTGCGATGGCCTCGGTCGTCGCCAACATCCAAGTGACGCAGCAGATTGTAATCGGTGGTTTCATCTTTACTCTCGGGAATATCGTCTACGGTTCCCTTTATTTAGCGACAGACATCTTGAATGAAAAATACGGTCGTCACACCGCCCGTAAAGGCGTCTGGCTCGGCTTCTTCATCTTGATCGTCTCGACCGTGCTCATGCAATTCGCATTGCTCTATGAGCCGTTTGAAGAGGCGTTGTTCATGCATGAGAGCTTCGAAGCGCTGTTCTCGATGCTTCCGCTCATCACGCTCGGTAGTCTCGCCGCGTACCTCGTCTCGCAACTGTTCGACGTCTTCATCTATTCGAAGATTCGCGCCAAGACGGGTGAGAAAAAACTGTGGCTTCGGACGACCGGTTCGACCGTCGTCTCTCAGTTCATCGATACGCTCACTTTCTGTACGATCGCCTTCTGGGGCATGGAATGGGATATCTGGTGGAACATCTTCATCACGACATATGTCGCCAAGTTCATCATCGCTTGGATGGCGACGCCGTTCATGTATTATGCGAAACGGACCGTCCCACAGGACGACGAAAAAGAAGAAGCAGCCTAAGCAAAACCGCGAGCCCATCGGCTCGCGGTTTTTACTTTCCTTTGATATGGAGCCGCACCGCATAAGGGCGTGCATCTTCAAGCGACGATTTCTCCCGACAAACGGTGAGTGCCACGTACGCGTCGATGGCGAGCGCCTCGATGGCCTCGTCCGTCGCCTCGACCTCTAGTATGGTGTAGGGCGGCAGTTGCTCGATTTTGACCCACTGCCCGTGTAGATTTTTCGCGTAGATGATTGGTTCGTCGATCGAATAGCGTCGGAGTAAGTCCTTGACATTCATACGATCCCTCCTTCACCAACTCTGTCTTTCTATTATAGAAAGCGTTTGCAATTCTGTAAACCGCGCTTCCTAAATTTTGGTGGCTCCCCCCTTCACGAATCGCCACAAATAGCCGATAATCTAGGTAGAGAAATGAGGTGAACCGATGCGCTATCGACGACAAGAAACGTTTCGCTATATTTTACCGAATCCCCGCTTCATCCCATATCGCCTCATTTGGGAAGACAAAGAACTGCATGACGGGGAAGCACAACTGCTCAATATCAGTGCCCACGGTCTGAAGATGCGGTGCGACTACTTATTCCCACTTTCAGAAGGGCTGAAAGTCCAAGTCAAACTCGACCTCGTCCCGTTGATTCAACCGATCGATCTGACAGGTCACGTCCGCCACCGCGGACAAATGGGAAGCCAATATGATTACGGGATCCGACTCGAATCAGACTCAGACGAGACCCAGCAACTCGTGACGATGATTAAAGCGTATGCTCGTGAAAACCAATGAGAACGTGTCGATTGACACTTCTCATTTTTTGTTCGCTTGATTCCGGGGTATACTAATGGAAACAGAGACAGACTCGAGGTGTAGGGCATGACTAGAAAGTTTTTACTCATTCCGTGGGCCGCCGCGATCGCGATCGCGCTCCTCGGCCCGAATGAACCGTTCTCGAGCCGGTTTTTGCTCGATTTCATCACGTATAACACGGACGCCTATGAAGGATATTCGCTTTCCCTTTTCAGCATCCTAGGCGTCTATCCGCTCGCCTTGTTCCCGCTTCTTTGGTCCGAGGTGAACCAGTTGCGCCCGAACCCGCTCTTACCGGCAGCGACCGGTTTCGTCGTCGGCGGCTTCATCATCGCCCCGTACTTGGCGTTCGCGCGGCAGTCGCCTTATCCGACACCGATTAAGCCGCTCCCGACGCGACTGCTCGGGGTGCTGCTCTTGCTCGTCACGATCGGCTTGTTCATCGCCGCCTCAACGACCGGGAACGTGGCCGAGTATTGGTCTTACGTCGAACAGAACCAGTTCGTCCGGACGATGACGGTCGATTTCTTCTTGCTCGCCTTCATCCAAATCACGTTGATGAATCGGGATGCCAAGCGCTACAAGATGAGTTTGTGGCCTCTGCCTTATATCCCCTTGTTCGGTTTGTTGTTCTGGCTAATCATTCGCCATAAACAACCGTTCAACGAGGCACCACCGAACCGCCACAAATTAAAATGAGACGAGCCCCTTTCACATTCAACACGGAAGGGGCATCTCTATGGAAACCGGGATGACGGTTCCCAAATCAGGCCAGCTCCTTTATACTGAGAATTCAGCTTACAGACGAAAGAAGGTACACCAATGAGATTTTTTAAAGTGATGACGCATACGAACGACAGAGGCGAAGACATCATCTTGAGCGAATACTTCAAAATTAACGACAAACAAGTCGATCAGTTTTTGAAGGACACGCTCGAGCTTGATATGTACGACCAGAAAGTGACACTGAAAGAGTGTCAAATCGCCAAAGACCGTTGGGAATGCCCGGTCGGCGATTTCGTCGTCGTCGAGTATTTCAATGAGAAAGAATTCGACAAGATGACCGAGTATCGCAGCCCGGCACCGAAGAAATAACAGCAAAAAGGGATTTCCGACATTGATCGGAAATCCCTTTTTGTATGAATCGCCGATCAAGCATCGGCGTCCTTAGTTTGAGTCGTCATTGTCCTGTTCCGGGTCTGGATCTGGATGTTGGGTCGGTGCCGGTTTAGTGGCCGGATCTGACTCTTCATCCGGGACTGGATCTGGGTGTACCCCAGGTTGTGATTCATCACGTTTCATTGAGCATCCCTCCTCTGCATAATGCATTAATTCCACATTCCGTCTTCACTAAAACATTAGTGTATGTCTTTGTTACCGATGACACGACGTGAGATGGCTTTCTCGATTTCGACGATGACAAAGACGATGAGACCGAACGCGACCGGATAAATCCAGTCTTGCAGCTCGAGCGGTGCCGTACCGAACAACGTATGCATGAACGGGACGTAGGTGATGAACAACTGGAGCCCGATCAGTAGTGCCGAGACGACAAAGGCGATTTTATTGTCGAAGAAGTGACGGTTGAACGCTGGCGCGAGCTCGGTCCGACAGTTGAACAAGTGGAACAGTTGCGCCATGACGATCGTATTGAGCGTGATCGTCTGCAACTTATCGGTCGAGTAATCGAAATCACCGAGCATATAGTTGATAATTAAACTACCGCCCCCGATTAAAATCGAGACGAACGTGATGCGGAAGACGTAGTAGCGACTTAACAACGGTACGTTCGCAGGGCGCGGCGGCCGTTTCATCGTGCTTTCTTCGAGCGGCTCGAACGCAATGGCGAGTGAGAGCGTGATGGCGACGACCATGTTGACCCAGAGGATTTGAACCGGGCTGAGTGGTGCCGCTG
Source organism: Exiguobacterium sp. s50 (assembly GCF_018618175.1). NCBI lineage: Bacteria > Bacillati > Bacillota > Bacilli > Caryophanales > Exiguobacterium > Exiguobacterium sp. s50. The sequence continues at coordinate 89,266 of NZ_JACSLP010000008.1, read as the reverse complement.
CGCCAAGCAAGATACTCATGGCGACGAGAAGTGCTTGTCCACCGTTTGTCGGGAGCAAGAACAAAATCGTCTTCTTCAAGTTATCGTAGACACGGCGTCCTTCACGGACGGCGTTGTAAATCGTCTTGAAGTTGTCATCGACGAGGACCATCTGCGAGGCCTCTTTCGCGACTTCCGTTCCTTTAATCCCCATCGCGACCCCGATGTCGGCCCGTTTCAAGGCCGGTGCGTCATTGACGCCGTCTCCGGTCATCGACGTGATTAAGCCGTTCTGTTGCAACCCTTTGACGAGACGAAGTTTATCGTTCGGGCTCGTCCGGGCGAAGACGTCATTGTGAACCGACGCCTCTTTGATTTCTTCGTCGGACATGTTCGTCAATTCTTTCCCTTCGAGGGCACCTTCGACTTCCATGCCGAGTTCTCGCGCGATGGCGACGGCCGTGTCTTTATGGTCGCCGGTGATCATCTTGATACGGATCCCAGCGTCACGACAAGCCGCGACCGCTTCGATTGCTTCTTGACGTGGCGGATCGACGATACCGTATAGGCCGAGGAACGTGATGCCGTTCTCGACGTCTTCGTGGTCGACCGTCTCTTTCGAGACGTCGACGCGCTTGAAGCCGCCGCCGAGCACGCGTTGTCCGCGGTCGGCAATCTCTTTTCGTTTCTCATCCCAATAGGCGCGGTCAAATTCCGTGTCTTCCGCCATATCGAACAGGCGGTCCGGCGCCCCTTTGATGAAAATCATGCGCTCGCCCTTATAATCGACGAGCGTCGCCATATATTTGTACTCCGAATCGAATGGAATCTTCGAGATGACGTCCAAACGTTCGATCGGCCGCTCCGCCTTTTCGGCGAGCGTGAGCAAGCATGCTTCCGTCGGGTCACCATTGACGACCCATTCGCCGCCTTCTTCGTACAACTGAGCGTCATTACACGTTTTCCCGACCGTTAACAAATCGATCATCGACTCGTCATCATCCAAATCGAACGGTTGACCGTTCAATTCCAAATCACCGTCCGGCTCATAACCGCTCCCTGACACTTCGATGTCGTGTTTGGCCGTGACGACTTGTTTGACGGTCATCTCGTTTTTCGTCAATGTCCCGGTCTTATCGGTACAGATGACCGATACGGCGCCGAGCGTCTCGACCGATGGTAGGCTGCGGACGATGGCTTTTTTCTCGGCCATGTTTCGGACGCCGAGCGCGAGGATGATCGAGATAACGGCCGGTAATCCTTCTGGAATCGCGGCGACGGCAAGACCGATCGTCGTCAGCATCAACTCGATTGGGTCAAAATCACGGACGAAGTAACCGAATGCGTAAATGACAACCGAGATGACGAGGATGGCAATCGATACCGTCTGACCAAATTTTGTTGTCTGACGGATGAGCGGAGTCTTCACCGTCTCGACTTCAGCAATCGAGGCGTTGATTTGGCCGAGCTCCGTACCTTCTCCGATGGATGTGACGATCGCTTTCGCGCTTCCTGTCGCCACGCTCGTACCTGAATAAATCATGTTCTTGCGGTCTCCGAGGACGGCGTCTTCCGGTACGACTTGAATTTTCTTCTCGACCGTCGTCGCTTCTCCCGTCAATGCCGATTCCTCGACTTTGAACTTCTCGGCCTGGATGACACGGGCGTCAGCCGGGACCTTGTCCCCGGCGGCAAGGACCAAGATGTCCCCGACGACGAGGTCGCTCGAGTCGACTTGGCTCTGCTTGCCGTCACGGATGACGCTCGCTTTCGTCTCGAGTAACTTTTTGATGCCTTCTAACGCTTGCTCGGCCTTGTTCTCTTGGAGGTAACCGACGACCGCGATAATCGTCACGACGAGCACGATGACGATCGTATCGATGTACTCCCCTAAAAAGCCGGTGACGACAGCGGCACCAAGCAAGACAAAGACAAGAATATCATTGAATTGACGCAAAAATTTTATAATTTCAGGTGTCTTCTCTTTCTCGGGCAGCACGTTTTTCCCGTACTGTTCCTGTCGACTTGACACTTCCCCTTTCGACAGACCGCTGGATGTGTCTGTCTCGAGCGAACTCTTTACCTCATCCGGTTCGAGTGCGTGCCAATTTTTTGTCTCCATCTGCATCTCTACTCCTCCTTGATCATTCCTAGTATGAAAAGTCGTTCCCCTTTCTCTTCCCACTCCGGACCGTACTGACACATCTGAGCTTGTTTTTTCGTAAATTTTACAGCCGATTCCGTTCACAATTTTCCAATTCTTGAGTTGGAAACGCTACCATATAAAAAAGTCGTGTCAGATGGATGAAATGGCTTTACAGAACCGTTCGAATGGTTAACTATAGAGGAAATATACAACAGAGAGAAAGAGGTACACCGTATGGTCATTATTCAAGGGATCGCACTTTTACTGTTGATTCTCGCCCTATTCACATTATTCAGCTACAAAGCCCCGTTCGGGATGAAAGCGATGGGTGCCCTCGCTGGTGCCGCCATCGCCAGTTTCTTGGTCGAGGCGTTCAACGCCTACGCCATCGGCGGTCTGCTCCCGCTTCCTTTATATGAAGAAGTCGGACAAGCAGCCGGTTCGCTATCAGGCCCTGCCGCAGCCGCGCTCGTATCAATCGCCCTCGGCATCAATCCGGTCTACGCGCTCATGCTCGGACTATCGGTCGCGGGCTTCGGGATTCTTCCCGGCTTTTTCGCCGGCTATATCCTCGCACTCGCCGGTCGCAAACTAGACCGTCATTTACCGGCCGGTGTCGATATGATTTTTTACGTCATCATCATGGCTCCGCTCGCCCGTCTCGTGGCGACTGGCGTCGACCCGCTCGTCACGAACACGCTGACACAAATCGGTGCGGTCATCGAACTCGCCGCGACACAGAATCCGGTCGTGATGGGACTTGTCCTTGGTGGCATCGTCACGGTCGTCTCGACGTCGCCACTTAGCTCGATGGCACTCACGGCGATGCTCGGTTTGACAGGCGTACCGATGGCCATCGCTGCCCTCGCCTTGACGGCGTCGATCTCGATGAACTTTTTGCTGTTCAAACGGTTGGACATAGGAACGAAGAAAGACCAACTATCGGTCGCGATCGAACCGCTCACGCAAGCCGACCTCATCTCGGCGAACCCGATTCCCATCTATAGCGTCAACTTTGTCGGCGGTGCGATTGCCGGACTCATCGTCGCCATGACCGGGATGGTGAACGATGCCCCAGGTTCCGCTGCCGGGATTCCGGGATTGCTTGTCATGTACGGCTTCAATGATTGGCAAACCGTGACGGTGACGGCTCTCATCTTGTTCGGAGTCGGAATCGTTGCCGGACTCGTCGGCAGTAAACTGTTCCGTAACTTCCCAATCACGCGCCAAACTGAAAAAATGGCCGCTCCCGACGAAGAGGCCGCTTAATATGAAAGGTTCTCACTCCATCTCGAGTGAGAACCTTTTGTTATCGTTCTGCTTGCACCTCGGCGACCGTCTCTTCAACCGGTGTCCGATAGAGTGGAAAGAAATCAGATGGTCCGTAGCGGAGCAAATGGTCTTGATTCAACCGGTGGTAAACCGCCTCATCGAGCACGGACTGTCCGATATAGTATGTGAGCGGCTCATCCCCTGAGAAGCTCTGCTTGAAGTCATAGAGCGCATCTTCCCCGGTCGCTCCGCCACCGAGATGTACGTATGCTTTCTCTTTCTCGGCCGCGCGGCGGATCATCTCGCGGAACAAGAAATGGTTCGGTCGCAGCGCCAAGTAGTTCGCGTCCGAGCCTCCGAGATGATAATGCGCCCCATCGTCCCCGAACAACATGAACACGCCTGCCACGATGACGCCCTCATGGACAGCGAATAACAGCTCCGTTTCGCATGTATCGCTGTTCCACAGGTCCTCGAAGTATCGGTCCGAGAAATAGTACGCCTCGTTCGCTGCTCGACGGTCCATCGTCGCCCGATAAAGCCGGATGAATTCACATAGTTCATGGGTCTGCCCTTGTACCGCCGTCACTTGTTCACGGATAGCCCGCTTCACGTTTCGTTTCGTCATTTTACTGAAGCGTTGCTCGAGTTGGTCGAACGGGTCATCGAGCCGGACGTGCACCGTTTGACGAATCGGGACGGCTTGGCCGAAGGCACACATCAAATCATGGTCGAAGCGGCAAGGATGATATCGAATCGTCTCAGTAACCGTGGCTTGATTCTCAGGACGTTTTAAAAAGAGACGTCTAGCCTCTGCGACGTCCTCGTTCGAAAAGTTGCCTTCACGGAACGGGCCGCCATAACCATACGCCGTCACGAGGTCATCATGACGATGTGCAATTGGACGACGGATGTATGGATACAACAAGATGCCGTCCTCTTTGGCCGCAATATACAACTCAGGCTGCTCGCCCGGTTCACAGTTGGCCAACACATAGTCGTAATGGTCATACGAATCACAGTTGACCTCCCGCAACCAGTTCTCCCACTCCCAACGGTGTTTCACGATTTGATTGAACATCATCCGTTCCCCTCTTCCTAAAGTTCGTCATTGGTTCGAAGCGTGACAGGACAGTCTGAAGTCGTTTCCTAATGTCTTGTTCCCATTCACCGCTGACTATTTGAAAGAGACGGATAGCTTTTTGTTGTTAACAAACATGAAGCGAGTTTGTTCATTCACAATAAAATCATCATGATTTCTTTTAAATTACGGAAAAAGACGACCGTGCCGAACACGGCAGGTCGTCCTACAAAATTATGAGTTGAAGTCGAGGACACGTTGGGAACGGGACGACTCACGGGCCGTCTCGATGACGCGTGTCGTCAAAAGCGCGTCATCAAGTGGGACGAGCGGACGTCGCGTCGTATAGCTATCCGAGAGCGCTTGATAGAATGTCACATAGCCGCCCGGTTCGATGTCAATCGTCGTTTCCGAATCCGTGACGACCGCTCCGGTCTCACGGTCGGGGCATCTGACCTCTCCGTTCCGGAGACACGCCTCCTGTGGATCGAGCCCGAATTTGAGGAAGCTGCCTTCCGTCCCGTGCACTTCGAACCGCGGCGCCTCGATGGCGATGAACGGGTTCGAGCGAAGATAGACCCGCTTCTCTCCATAATGCAACGTCACATGGAAACCATCATCGGACTGACCCCCGTCACGTTGTACCATGACATCGGCCGATACCTTGTCCGGCGCCCCGAACAAGACGAGTGCTTGGTCGATCAAATGACTGCCGAGGTCGAATAAAATTCCGGCGCCCGGCCCCGCGTTCTCGCGCCAACGGTCACGGACGATCGGACGGAACCGATCGAACCGGGACTCGAGCACTTTCCAATCGCCGAGGCGTCGTTCTTCCAGCAGCCGTTTGACGGTCAAGAAGTCTCCGTCCATCCGCCGATTATGGAACACGTTGACGATGCCGTCACTTGCCTGTTCCAGTCGGAGTAACTCCTCCCCTTCCTCGGTCGTCACGAACGCCGGTTTCTCGACGAGCACGTCTTTGCCTGCTGTCAGGCAATGTTCGACCATATCCTTATGTAAATGGGATGGTGTCGTGATGACGAACAACGAAGCGTCTGTCGCAAGTGCCTCGTCTAACGTCGCGTACACCGAGACGTCACCGAGTACGGCTTGTACATCCTCAGGGCGTGAAGAGACGACACCATCGATTTGGAAGTCATCGAGTTCCTGTAAAAAGGGTAAATGGAATGTCGTCGCGGAGAAGCCGAAACCGACAAGTATTGTATGAATCATTTTGTTTCCTCCCATCAATTCGCTTTTCAGTATACCAAAAAAAGGGGTTGGTTGACCCCTTATGCACTGACACTCTCATCCATATTGTATTCGAACGTGTTGTATCCGTCCCGTGAGTCCACGAAGACGAAGCCAAACCGTGGATAATAACTATTCAAGAACGCATTGTCGGCCACACAGTCGAGTCGAATCGGTTCATGTGTGTCGGCCTCACGCAAGACGTGCTCCATCAGTTGTTGACCGACGCCTTGGCCTTTTAACCGTTCGCTGACGACGATTCGATGGATGTATTGACCGCGTTCGCCATCTTCCCATAAATTGTGATCCCAGTCATCTGCCGGAAGTAAGGCGATCGAGGCCAATACCGATTCGTCTTGCTCGTACACGTAAACGTGTCCCGAGGTGATGTCCGTCTGCACCCGATCCATGAGGTCCTGCTCCAAATATTCCGTCCATTGGTCGCTACCTTGTTGTTTTAGCGCTACGGCTCGTTGTTCGATTAGGTCCGCGATGTGCTTGGCATCGCGTTTCGTCGCGAGTCGAATCATAACGTCCTCCTTTGTATTGCAGTATTTGAAATACAAATATAACGGACCATTTCGACTCGTTTCAACCATCTTGCTCACATCATGTGAACGGGACGACCTCGCCGCCGTTCAATTGATAGCTGTACGTCATTGTCGCGTTCAGACTGTGCGATACGGAACAATAGCGGTCGACCGACAACTCGATGGCACGGCGGACCCGTTCTTCCGGCATATCCCCGTCAAGGACGTACAAGATATGAATCGCTGTGAACTTCTTCGGATGTTCCGTCGCCCGGACGCCGTCGATTTTCATCTCGAACCGCTCGAGCGGCAAACGCATCTTATGCAGAATCGAGACGATATCGATGCCTGTACAGGCCGCCGTCGCCTGCAGGAGCATCTCGGTCGGCCGTGGACCGGTGTTGAGACCACCGACTTCCTCCCCGGCGTCGAGCGTCACATCATGCCCCGACGGCGTCGTCGTCTGGAACGCCATCCCTTGTTTCCAATTCACTTGTAAATGCATCTCTGTCTCCTCCTTATGTTTCGATAGCTTACTATTCCCTTGAATGAGGTATTATTAATCTATGCAGTGAAATTGTCGTTTAGGGAGTTGGTCGCATGGATTGGTCGGTCATTATTAGTTGGGGACTGTATATCGTCCTCGGATTGAATTTATTGTTCGCATTAGCCGTCATATTCGCGGAGCGCCGTGACGTCGGGGCGACGTGGGCATGGCTGCTCGTTTTATTTTTCTTACCAATCCTAGGGTTCATCGTCTACATGTTTCTCGGACGTCAGTTAAAGAAAGATAACTTCTTCAACTTGAGCGTCGAAGAGCGCTCGTTCCACGCCCTTCAAGTCGACAGTCAAATCGAGCAGATTCGCCGGAAAGAGACGATGATTGCTCAACCGTTATTCGAGAAGTACGAGCAACTGCTCGAGATGAACTTACGCTCCTCAAAATCTTTGATTAGTGTCTACAACAAATCTGCCATCATGCACGACGGGGAACAAAAGTTCAAAGCGCTCATGGACGATATTCGGAGCGCCGAGACGGAAATCAACATCCAGTACTATATCATCCAACGGGATGCGCTCGGAAAGGCATTGATCCATGAACTGATTGAACGAGCCAAGGCAGGCGTCAAAGTGCGGCTCCTCTATGACGCGGTCGGTTCGCGCAGCCTCCGCAACTCCGACTTCAAAGAGTTGATTGCCCATAACGGCGAGGTGCGTGTCTTCTTCCCGCCGACGCTCGGTTTAATCAACTTTAAGTTGAACAACCGGAACCACCGGAAAGTCGTCATCATCGACGGTAAAATCGGTTACGTCGGCGGCTTCAACGTCGGGACCGAATACCTCGGCCTCGTCGAGAAGTTTGGTTACTGGCGCGATACGCATCTCCGTGTCGAGGGGGATGTCGTCTATCATTTGCAACACCGGTTCATTCTCGATTGGAACTATTCCGGTAGCAAACATCACGACCCGGAGAACTCATTCTGTTTCGCCCGCCACGATATTAAGGATATGTCTCCAATGCAAATCGTGACGAGTGGTCCAAACTCGGACACGGAACATTTGAAAAACATGATGATTAAAATGATTATGTCGGCGAAGGAGCGCGTCATCATCCAGACGCCTTACTTCATTCCGGATGCGAGTTTCATGGACGCCTGTAAGATGGCACTTCTGTCCGGCGTCAAGATGGACATCATGATTCCCGGTAAGCCCGACCACCCATTCGTCATGTGGGCGTCGCTGTCGTTTCTCGGTGAACTGCTCGACTATGGGGCGAACGTGTATATGTACGGACAAGGGTTCCTGCACGCCAAGACACTCGTCGTCGATCATGAGATTTCAACCGTCGGGACGACGAACTTGGATGCCCGTAGCTTCCGCTTGAACTTCGAAGTGAACGCCGTCATCTATGACGAGCGAGTCTCGCTCGAACTCGCCTCATTGTTTGAGTCGGACGTCGCTGTCAGTCGCAAGTACACGGTCGACGATTACGCAGCCCGGAAATGGACCGTCCGGATGCGCGAAGGCGTGTCACGATTGCTCAGTCCGATCTTATAACGTCTATTTTTATGGAGTCGCCCTGTTGTGTCGGATTAGCCATCGACATGACGGGGCGATTTTGTTGGGTCGAAGGTGAACGTTTACCTCACAACAAGCTATGACGGTTCCTCGTCATATTCTAAATTTTGTTAGCTTTTAAAAGAATACTCGCTAGTTCTTTCCCAATTTAGGGTATAAAGTATCAGTACGAACGTCCTACACTATCGCTACGGTTAGGAAAGGAGGAAGTATGCGTTCACGCATATGTCATACAATGGCTGATCAAGAACGGACTCATCATGACACGCACACCACGAAACCCGATCCTTCCTCATGGGACCAGCTTCCAATCGGCCTGTTCGCCTTCGATCGGCACGGCCAAATCGTGAGCTACAATGAATCATTTGTCCATTTACTTGGGATACTTCCAACCTCGAATCTAATATTCGAGCGATGTAGCTCTTCCTCGTTCGACTTCTTGGGCGCCATCCGGAACGTCTTGAACGGCGAGACGATTCGCTTGGCCGGCTGGTATAAGGCGCCGGAGCGGCAACCTCGCTTCATCCGGACGACGATGTCCCCGAGTTTTTCAGCAGATGGAAAACTCGACGGCGGTGTCGGTATTTTAGAAGACGCGACGGAACAACGTCGCTATGAAGAGCGGATGGAACACTTGTCTTCGCTCGATCCGCTGACGGAACTATACAATCGGAAGAAAGTCGGGGATGTTCTCTCGACGACGGCTCAGGAGACCGTCGACAAGCGGGCACCCGCCGCTGTCATCATGCTCGATATCGACTACTTCAAACTTGTCAACGATACGTTCGGCCATCCGACCGGAGACCTCGTCTTACGTTCGATCGCCCAACTACTCAGGCGCAACATCCGCAAGTCGGACTCGATCGGCCGCTGGGGTGGTGAGGAATTTTTAATCGTCGCCCCGCAGTCGACACTCGCCGATGGCGTTCAGCTCGCGGATAAGCTCCGGCAAAAGATTAACGCCGAGCCGTTCGGTCCCGTCCCGCGCGTTACATGCTCGTTCGGCGTCAGTTCGCTCGAAGGCGGAAAGACGGTCGAGCAGGCACTCCAAGACGCAGACGAGGCGCTTTATGTCGCCAAAAACCGCGGCCGCAATCAAGTGTCGAGCAAACGTTAACTAACTGATGCCACCAAAAAGAGGATGCCGCAGCATCCTCTTTTCTATACATTGAAGCGTGAGACAAGCTCCTGCAACTCTTCCGCCATATCCGCGAGTGCCTTCGCGGACTGTGCGATTTCTTCCATCGAACCGAGTTGGTCCTCGGTCGTCGCCGCCACTTGTTTCGAGGCGACCGAGTTCTCGTCGGCGATATGGGCAATTTGTGTCGCCGCGGCCGATACTTCCTCTACGTTCGCCGCGATCTCTTCAACCGTCGCCGTCACGTCCTCGATGCGCGGCGTCATCGCTTGCGTTTGCGTCATGATTTTTTGGAAACGCTTGGCCGTGTTCTCCGTCGTCTCGAGCCCAGCTTTCGTATGGGCCGACACTTCTTTCATCAACTGGACCGAACGTTCCGTCTCTTGTTTGATATTATCAATCAACTCGGAAATCTGTTTCGTCGACTGTTGTGACTGTTCGGCAAGCTTTCTGACCTCGCTCGCAACGACGGCGAAGCCTTTCCCGTTCTCGCCGGCCCGTGCCGCTTCAATCGCGGCGTTCAAGGCGAGCAAGTTCGTCTGGGTAGCGATGCCGTTGATGACGTCGACGATATTGCCAATCTCGTTCGACCGTTCGGCGAGCGAATGGATGACTTTGCCGAACGTCTCGACCGATGAGTCGATCGCTTGCATCTGGGCCACGTTCTCCGTGACGGCAGTCGTCCCGTTCTCGGCCTCGAGCGCCGTCTCACGGGACAGTTCTGACACGTCGGTCGAACTTTCAGCGATACGCATGATGCCACCAGTGATGGCTTGGAGCGATACGGCGTTATCGTCGAGTTGACGTTTCGAGTCATCCGCTCCGGCTGCCATCTGTTGCACCGATCCGGCGATTTGTTCCGAGGCGGCCGTGTTCTGCGCCGAGTTGGCCATCAGTTCCTGTGACGAGGCGGCGACTTGCCCGATCGATTGATCGAGGTTTTGGATGATGGCGCGCAAGGAACGCGTCATCTCGTTGAAGCTCGCCGCGACACGACCGACTTCGTCGTTCGACTCGACGATGATGTCCTCGGTCAAGTCACCAGCTTGAATCCGTTCAGCTCCGACCGTCAAGCGGTTCAATGGACGTAAAATTGAGCGTAAGATGAAGTAAAGTAGTCCCACTGCCAAGACGAGCATCAACGCGATCACACCGACGGTCGTCCATAGGATGCCAGACGTCTCATCCGTGATCTCCTCGTCATAAAGTGTCCCGGCAATCTTCCAACCCGTCAACTCGTTCGTCATGAAGTCCATCTGCTTGCCTTCATTCTCGAACTCATAGCCAAAGCGGCCCGCATCTTCCGCATAGAGTGGTTCAATCCATTCGCCTTCGCCTTTCTCCCCGGCCGCCATCGTCGGGTGGGTGACGAAACGTTGCAACGTATCCAGAATCGTCACATAGCCTTCTTTCCCGATTTGAATGCTCGCCGCGACGGCTGCGATATCGTCGACCTCGACGTCAACCGCGATGACACCGCGACCGTCCGTCCCTGTCTGAGACAGCGTGACCATCATCTTGTTCGAGGCCGCATCGACGTACGGGTCCGTCACAACGACGTTCCCACCGGCCGCTTCGGCCGCCTCATACCATGGACGAGTCCGCGGGTCGTAATCATCCGGTAACTCTTGTGCCGGATAAATCGTCATCTCCCCTCCCGTCGAGGCGTAGTAAATATTCGTCACGTTCGGATGCGTCTCCAAATACTCAAGAAACTTCTCTTCCAAATCAAGGTTCTCTGCCCCCGACTCATAGAGGGACGAATCAATCCGTCCGGCAAAGAACGCAACATCGCGTTGAATCGGTTCAATCAAGTTGGTAATCTCATCATTCATCCGCTCCACTCCCGCGTGGGCCGACTGCATGATTTGTTCGGTGATCTTTTGTTTCGCCTGATTGTAGGCGACAAATCCAATCAATAAAGAAGGGATCAATAATAACACCAACGACATCGTAATCAGTTTTTGTTTAATGGTGATCGTACGGTCGTGCTTTCGTCTCATAAAACATCTCCCATTCTCGAGAAAACTCGTTATGTTAACCATTGTATCGGACAGATGGGGGAGGATGTTGACACCCTAGACAAAAAAACATCACCTTTTTCTATTTTTCGTTACTGAAACCCTTTTCATACACAAAAAGACCGTCTGCTTGCACGAGGCAAACAAACGGACTCAGTCGTTGGTCAAATAGCGGGCCAGATTATCGAGTGTGGAGCGAAGTCCGACATCATGATCTTGTTTCCGGATGCCCGGCTGCACGTTCTCACAAACGATTGTGACGCGTGTCCCTCCATCGAGCGCCTCCAAATACCACGTCTGAATCATCTCACCAGCAAAAGCCGAGTCTGCTGACTCGAATGTACCCACCTGCACAATCTTGAGACCGGGGACGAGGTCCAAAAAGCGTCCGGTCGACACATCGGTCCGGTCCGTCGTTTTGCCGGAGAGGAGATCGGCTTCTTCATACGTGAGGACGAGCTGATACGTGCCGCCGACCCATGGCTCGAACACGGTCGCGCGAGCCGACATCCCTTTCGGTGGAAGCCACTCGACGAGCTCATCAGAGTTGAGAAATGCATGATAGATCCGTTCTGGAGTTGCCTCAATCCATGCCACGGCTGTATCGATGCGTCGATTCATATCGGATCACTCCTTTAGCTCATGCTACAGTACAGTCAGTCGTGCGGAACTTCCTTTTAAATTTCTTCGCCAAATCAACTCTCAAGATACATATCCATGCGCAACAATTCGTCTCGAAGCGGGGATAAATCTATTACCGAATGGACGCCCATCATATAGTCGTATCCAAAGATCACTTTGAACCTATACTCTTCGTCTGACTCATTCACTTTAGACTCTAACTCAGCGTAAAGCGCATTCCTTAACATGAGTCGAAGCATGTTCGGGATTTGGTCTCGTGACAGTGCCTTCCCTGGCCTCACTTTTTTACGAAGATCTCTCATCCGGATCGGATAAAGCGCATTGAACGCGCTTTTCGAAGAGGGGCGATACGCATAATCACGTCGTTCAAGATAGGAGACAGTCAATGTCTTCACTCCTAAATAACCCATGATTCGCTCAATCGCTTCAACGTAATTCGATTCCACGCGGAGATATTCCTCCAACGTGAAGACGACACCGTCAAACGTTCGGAGGATGTCCGTGATTTCCGTCCACTCGTCAATTTTTCCTCTCGTTTCAGGATGATATTTGGTTATGCTATAGATGTTCACATAGTCACCTAGCCTGTTCCTTTGTTTTGTGTGTAGTCTAAAAAAAGGACACGACAGTAGAGTCGTGTCCGATTATGCTCCGACAATCGCGTCGTGATTCCCTTTCGTCCATCCGTAGGCGACTTCACGGAGGGCAAGTTCCCCGAACAAGCGCTCTTTCGCATCGATGACTTGCCCGTCACGTTGCTCATAGAACGTGCGGTAAGGGTTCAATTCGAGCGCCCAAATGATGAGCCCGTGATTCGACATCGCTTGAATCGCTTGCTCCAGCAATAGCGAACCAATCCCGTTACGCTGATGGTCCTCTAGAATGTAAATCGCATAAATCTCATTCGGATGGTCCGGATATTCGCCCGTCCGTTCTTCCCCGTAAAGAACGAACCCGACGATTTCCTCTTCGACGATGGCGACAAACCCTTCGACTTCTCGTTTCGCGAGGGCGCTGCGGACCTTTTCAGACCACTCGATTGCGTTCGAACCGAGCTTCAAGAGAAAGTCGGCCGGCACAATTCCCCGATAGGTTGTGCGCCATCCGTTCACCCTCACCCGCGCAATCCCGTAAGCGTCTTTTGGCTCGGCTTTCCGTATGAGCATCCGTACCCCCTCCTTAGCGTAAGTTTTACAAGTATTTTACCACAAATCACCCAATCGAAATCAGACTTCTTCCAGATTTGACTGACAATCATTTGACAAAAAACGACCGTAGGAAATCCTACGGTCGTACTGGTCAAGCGACGTTACGCGTTGTTGTAGCTTGCGTCTCCGTCAATGGTTTTTTCAAGAACGAGAGGAGCAGTGCTCCAATCAAGGCTCCGGCAAGAATCGCGAGGGCGTAAAGACCCATGCTCATGACGACGTTTCCAGCTCCTTCAAGAAGTGGGAAGACGAAGACTCCACCGTGTGGCGCTGGCAATTGGATAGCGAAGAAGGCTGACAATCCACCAGCGATGGCTGATCCGAGAATCGCTGACGGCAATACCCGAATCGGGTCGGCCGCTGCAAAAGGGATGGCCGCTTCCGTGATGAACGAGGCACCCATGATATACGCTGTCTTCCCGGCTTCACGTTCTTGTTTCGAGAACTTTTGACGGGCGAACACAGTCGAAGCGAATGCGACGAGAAGCGGTGGTACCATCCCACCGGCCATGACAGCTGCCATGATTTCTTGGTTACCGGCAGTGAGTGCAGCTGTACCAAAGACGTAGGCTGTTTTGTTGATCGGACCACCCATATCGACGGCCATCATTCCACCGACGATAACACCGAGCAAGATGGCGTTGGCGCCGCTCAGGCTGTTCATGACATCCATCAACCATGTCATGAAGGCTGCGATCGGTTTATTGACAACGAGTAACATGATCATACCGGAAATAAATGACCCAAGTAACGGATAGAGTAATACCGGTTTAATTCCTTCAAGCGAGGCCGGTAGTTTAGAAAGTGCTTTAACCAAGAAGAGGACGACATATCCGGCAAGGAAACCGGCGATGAGTCCGCCGAGGAATCCGGCGCCACCTTGGCTGGCTAATAAACCAGCGACAAGACCTGGTGCGAGACCTGGACGGTCGGCGATTGACATCGCGATGAAACCGGCAAGAATCGGGACGAGGAAGCTAAAGGCTGCACCACCGATTGTGTTGAGTTGTGCCGCAAATTCATTGAATGACGGGTCATCCGGGTTTGCCGAGTTGATGCCCCAGAAGAAGCTGATGGCGATCAAGAGACCACCAGCGACGACGAGTGGGAGCATCGCGGATACACCGCTCATCAAGTGCTTATAGATGCCTGTGCGCTGTTCTTTCGTCCCACCTGACGAACCGGTTCCTCGATACACCGGTGCGTCTTGTTTGACGGCCCGGTTGATCAACTCTTCCGGCTTCCGGATGCCTTGGGCGACCGGGACTTCGATGACATGTTTTCCGGCGAACCGGTCCATCTCGACGGCTTTATCGGCCGCGACGATGATGGCAGTCGCTTTCGCGATATCGGCAGCTGTCAATTCGTTTTTGACACCGGTCGAACCGTTCGTCTCGACTTTGATGTCAACTCCCATCGCCTCTGCTTTTTGCTTCAAGCTATCGGCAGCCATGTACGTGTGCGCGATACCCGTTGGACAAGCCGTGACAGCAAGGATGTAAGGTGCATCGGCTTGAACCGGTTTCGAAGCAACAGGAGCCGCCTCAGCCGCTTCTTTTTCTTCGATGGCCCGGATGACATCATCTTCTGATGTGGCCGCATAGAGACGTTCTTGGAACGCTGGATCCATAAGGAAGACAGATAATTTCGAGAGTGTTTCCAAGTGTTCGTTATTGGCGTGCTCTCCGGCGGCGATCATGAAGAACAAGCGGCTGTCTTGGCCGTCGAGTGCTTCGTAATCGATTCCTTCCGAGCGTCCGAAGGCGATGGCCGGTTGTTTGACGGCTTTCGTCTTCGCATGCGGGATGGCGATCCCTTCACCGAGTCCGGTCGTACTTTGTGCTTCACGTGCGAGAATCGCGTCGCGGTAGCCGTTACGGTCCGATAGTTTGCCAGCGCGGTCGAGCACGTCGACGAGTTCTTCGATGACTTCGGCTTTCGAACGGCTGCGGAGATTCAGTTGAATCGTGTCCTTTTTAAGAAGGTCCGTGATGTTCATGTTGTTTCCTCCAATCGAGATAGTGGGGTGACGCTGACTTCGCCGACCAAGCGGTCCACGTCTTCTTTTGTGCACAGCCCGAACGTATATGCAGACGCGCTGCCGGTCGTAACCGCATAGCGGAACGCTTCGGTTGCGTCGTGGTCGAGAATGTTGGCGACGAATCCGGCGACGAGTGAATCGCCTGCGCCGACCGAGTTGACGAGTTTGCCACGCGGTGTGTTCGCCGTATAAGCTCCTGAAGCGTTCACGAGCATGGCACCGTCACCGGCGAATGAGACGATGACGTTTTGAGCACCGCGTTCGACCAACTGCTCCGCATATGGGAGTGCCTGCTCGAACGTCTCGATGTCTGTATCGAACAGTTCACCGAGTTCATGGTGGTTCGGTTTAATCATGAGCGGTTTGAGTGAGAGGACTTCGAGCATCGCTTCCTTCGTCGTATCGACGACGAACTCGGCACCGTTTGCCCGAACCGTCTCAGCGAGCGTGCGGTAGAGTGTATCCGGCAGATTGCCCGGAATGCTTCCGGCGAGGACAACGATGTCTCCCGGTTGAACGTGATCGAACTGACGCGTCAACCGTTCAAGTTCCGTGTCCGAGATGACCGGGCCGCTCGCGTTCAATTCCGTCTCTTCTTGCGCTCGAATCTTGACGTTGATGCGCGTTTCTCCATCGACTTCGACGAAATCGGTTTGGACGCCCTTGTCGGTCAGCGCCTTCTTGATGAAGTCTCCCGTCGTGCCGCCGACGAATCCTAACGCGACCGTGTCGACGTCATATTCACGTAAGACGAACGCGACGTTGATGCCTTTTCCTCCGGCCCGCTGCGTCGTCTCTTGAATCCGGTTGACTTCACCGAGGACGACTTCAGGGAGCGTCACGTAATAATCGATTGAGGGGTTCAGTGTTAACGTGTAAATCATTGGGCGTTCACCACCTTTGTGATTGATTGAATTGAACTGACGCTTGTCGAGTCGCTCCATGTGACGAGTGTGGCCGCTTCGAGCGGTGCCACCCGGCTGAACGAACGTTTCCCGAATTTTGAATCGTCCGCCAAAATGTACGCCTCGCGAGCCAGTTCGATTGCTGTTTTTTTGACGAGTGCCTCTTCCGGGTCTGGGGTTGTGTACCCGGCCTCTAGGTCGACGCCATTGATGCCAAGGAAAGCGAGGTCGACCCGATAGTTCATCATGCTCTCCCGAGCGTTATAGCCGACGAGTGCCTGTGTCGACCGTTTCAACTCACCGCCGATCACGAACGTCTTAATATCGAGGTCGAACAAGTCGTTGGCGATCGGTAAACTATTCGTCACGACGATGACGTCTTTTCCATCTAAGAAAGGAACCATCGCTTGCGTCGTCGTCCCGGCATCGAGATAGACGGACATCCCGTCTTCGATGAATGTCGCGGCCTTCCGTGCGATCGCGACTTTTTCATCGACGTGTTGATCTCGTTTCTCCTCGAACGTCGGCTCTTCTTCGTAGCGGGCCACGAGCGTTGCGCCGCCGTGTACCCGTTCGAGATAACCTTCTGCTTCGAGGTCGGTCAAATCCCGGCGAATCGTCGACTCCGACGATGCCGTCAACTCGACCAATTCTTTCAATTTGACAATCTTTTGCTCCGACAGACGTTGCAAAATCAGTTGATGTCGTTGCTTCGTTAACATCATATTCCCTCCGTAGCTCTAATATAAAGCGTTTTCATTTAAAAAACAATCATAAACATTCAAAAACATTCATCTTTTTTTACGTTGTCACAATTATAACATAAAAAACGGTCACTTAGTGACCGTTTTTGACAGTTCATTATCGTTTCATCAACCAATCGTTCAATCGGCGGATGAGTTCGGGATGAAGCGGCGCCTCAATGGCGTCCCGATATTCCTTATGCAACGTGAGGAGCGCGTGCGGACTCGTCCGTTCGACGAGCAAGTGGTTCATGTCATGGATGATGTGGCTGTCGACGTCCCCTTTCGTCCGAATCGAATGGACGTGCTCCGGTGGGACTTGGACGTCGCGGTCGCCGGTCAGGGCGAGCACGGGAACACGCACATGTTCGAGCCGCTCCCGGACGTCATAGGATGCATGCTCGCGAATCCATTTGGCGTTGACGACTTGGCCGCGGTACTTGAAGGCGGCGACGTTCGTCCGTAACGACCGTTCAAGCAAATCGTCTTGGCGCTGGCGAATCTTCTTCGGGACGCCGGTCAATCGATAGAACACGCCCTTGAGTCCTTTCACCGAACCGACTTCAGTTGCGAGTGCGTCGGCTTGCAGCAAGAACATCTTCTTCGAGGAATCGTTGAATCCGGCAAGAAGAATCAGTCCGGCCGCGTTCGTCTCTAGCTGGACCGCCGGGGCGATGACGGCCCCTTCGCTGTGACCGAGCACATACATGTCCCCTGCGTCCGGCTCCTGTTTGATGACGTTGACGACGGTGATCGCATCTGTCACCAGGTCGTGCAGCCCGACTTTATTGAAATCACCGTCCGATTCTCCGATGCCTTGTTTGTCATACCGGTAGACGTTGACACCCATCTTAAAGAGCGCCTCGGCCAGTTTTTTATACGTGCCGAATTGGGATGGTCCCAAATTGCCGTCCCGGTCGCTCGGCCCACTCCCGCTGAGCAGGACGACCGTCTTTCGGGGCTCGCCGTGGGTCATCCACGTACCGGCCAGTTGTCCATAATTCGTTGTCACGTTCAGTTGTCGTTCCATCGTATCGCCTCCCCTTTCATCATACCGAAGTATTTAAGAGAGGACGAGTGTTTATCCGTAAAGAAAAGACGTTCTTATTAGGAACGTCTCGGGGAAAATCGTTTCATTGAGTGATCAGCCACTGCTTCAGCCATTCAACTTGCTCTTCCATCACTTCATTGGATAGACGATCTAGATTATCGTATTCAGTATGCAAGTCATAAACTGCCAACCGCGAATCGCTCAGGACGGCCAGAGGTAAGTCAGCTTCTCCGTAGCTGTCCAGACTTGAACTGCCTAATATCGTCACATCAAGTGCGTCGAACGGTTCTGTCTCTAAAAAGGAGTGGCGTTTCATCCCGATCGTTCGAATGTAAAGTGGGTCGTCCCCCGTTCCCATGGCATCTAACTGCAGAATCGTCTTTACCGATGGTTGACGCTCTTTCAATCGAGCGAGATAGTCATCACTTGCCTCTTCTCCAAACCCACTACCATTTAAAAAAACGTAGCGGATTGTGGCATCGGTTTTCACACCGTCCATCTTTTCTAATAAATGATAAAGGACGGAAGACCCACTAACGCTTGAGAGGACATGATCCCCTTTCCACGAAGCGTCAAGGCGAGACATGATGACAATTTCTTCATCCCCTTCCCCTTGTTGAACATACTCTATGTACGGTATTTCTTCGCAGTACGGTTCGATGACAATCATTTCGCCATCACGAAAAGCTTTGGCCGCCTCTCCATCGACTCCGGTACCCCCAATCGGTAATGTATAGGAAACAATCACGAAGCCGCTCTCATCCGGTTCATTCGGATGCGGTGTAATGACGTAACCGGCTGCCCCTGCTTCAGCGAGTTTACCTAAGTAACGGTTGGCCGCTTCATCATTATCGATGACCCCGTAATAATCTGACGTATAGGCCGTATGCGACTTTTCGAGAGAAGTGTCTGTCATCGGTAACACAATCACTTTGCCTTCCACTTGTTCGATGGGGTCATCCCAGTTCATATGTAAAAGTTCACCTTTGATCTCCTGTTCGAGCGCCATGCTCGAATATCCTTCAAAATAATCGTCGCCTAGATAAATGTCCGTCCAATAAGTAGAGCGCTCCACGTAATGAACGACACGCTTCGCACTCACTTCTAGCTCTGTACCAAATGTGTCAAAAAACTCAAAACTATCGTAACTATCTGCATCCCGATCTTGTGACGCAAAATATTCAGCCGTTTCATATGGACTTGTTGATGAAAGCGGATTGAAATAAAGAAAAACGGTAAATAGTGCCGACAGTAAGCTGTACATAATTGTCATCTGCGTATCTCCATCAAAAAAACTCACCAATAAATGGTTGTATTATCCTATTATATTAAGTGATCTGACAATTGTATATTTCTTTTTCACAAAAAAACGGCCTCCCTCCGAACGAGGGAAACCGTTTGATTGGTGCAAGACTTATACGCCTTCGTAAGCAGCGTACATGATCTCTTTCAATTCTTCAACGAGCGGCATTTTCGGGTTAGCCGTCGTACATTGGTCTTCGAACGCGTCGACTGCCATCTTGTCGACTTTCGCGTCGAGGTCCGCTTTCTTGATGCCTTGGGCTTTGAACGAGAGTTTGATGTTCAAGCGCTGACCGAGCTCGATGATCGCTTGGATGAGCGACTCGACGCCTTCTTCCGTCGTGCTGGCTGGAAGTCCGAGGTAGCGCGCGATTTCAGCGTAACGCTCGTCGGCGATGAATGACTCATATTTCGGGAACGCCGCGAGTTTCGATGGGCGTGTCGCGTTATAGCGGATGACGTGCGGCATAAGGATCGCGTTCGTCCGTCCGTGTGGGACATGGAACTCGCCACCGATTTTGTGTGCGATCGAGTGGTTGATACCGAGGAACGCGTTCGCGAACGCCATACCAGCCATTGTTGATGCGTTGTGGACTTTCTGACGTGCTTCGGCGTCACTGCCGTTCTCATACGCTTTCGGAAGGTAATCGAAAATCATCTTCATCGAACGAAGCGCGAGTCCATCCGTATAGTCGTTTGCCATGACCGAAACGTACGCTTCGATGGCGTGTGTCAACACGTCCATTCCTGTATCCGCCGTGATTGAAGCTGGGACCGTCATGACGAACTCAGGGTCGACGATGGCGACGTCCGGTGTAATCGCATAGTCAGCGATCGGGTATTTGACGTTGCGTTTCTTATCCGTGATGACCGTGAACGGTGTCACTTCAGAACCCGTACCTGATGTTGTCGGGATGGCGACGAACATCGACTTGTTACCGAGCGTCGGGAATTTGTACGTCCGCTTGCGGATATCCATGAATTTTTGGCGAAGGTTCGAGAACTTCTCTTCTGGGCGTTCGTAGAAGAGCCACATGCCTTTCGCAGCATCCATTGGTGATCCACCGCCGAGGGCGATAATCATATCTGGTTGGAAGTGACGCATCGCTTCGGCACCGCGCATGACCGTCTCAACTGACGGGTCTGGCTCGACTTGGTCGAAGATGCGGTACTCGACGCCAGCCGGCAAGTTTTTGACGACTTTATCAGCAAATCCGAGTTTGACCATCATTTCATCCGTGACGATCATCGCCCGTTTTTTCGATGTGAGCGATTGAAGGTATTGGACCGAGTTTTTCTCAAAGTAAATCTTTTCAGGGACTTTAAACCATTGCATATTCACGCGACGTCTCGCCACCTTTTTCACGTTGAGTAGATGTTTCGCCGTCACGTTCTCAGAGACGGAGTTTTTACCGTACGACCCACAACCGAGTGTGAGTGATGGTGTCATTTCGTTATAGAGATCACCGATCCCGCCGTGTGCCGTTGGCGAGTTGACGATGATGCGGCAAGCTTTCATCCGGAGTCCGAATGCGAGGATGGCGGCGTCGTCAGTCGAGTGGATGGCTGCCGTATGTCCGAGACCACCGATTTCAAGCATCTTCTCAGCGATGGCGAATCCTTCTTCACGCGATTGGACTTTGTAGGCTCCGAGTACTGGGCTGAGTTTCTCATGTGAGAGCAGTTCTGTCGCACCTACCGTCTCGAGTTCGGCGATCAAGATTTTCGTATCGGCCGGGACTGTGAGTCCAGCTCGTTCGGCGATCCAGGCTGCAGGCTTCCCGACGATTTCCGGGTTGACCGCACAAGAGTCTGTTTTAATGACGAGTGTCTCGAGTTTTGCTTTCTCTTCTGGTGAGCAGAAGTAGCAACCGAGCGCCGTCATTTCGGCTTTCACTTCTTCGTACACTTCTTGGTCGACGATAATCGCTTGTTCAGATGCACAGATCATCCCGTTATCGAACGTTTTCGACAAGATGACGTCCGAGATGGCACGTTTTACTTTTGCTGTTTTGTCGATGTAGGCCGGAACGTTACCAGGACCGACGCCAAGGGCTGGTTTACCAGTCGAGTAGGCTGATTTGACCATCGCCGCTCCACCAGTTGCGAGGACCATGGCGACTCCTGGGTGGTTCATGAGCGCTTTCGTCGCGTCGAGTGACGGTTTTTCAACCCATTGAATCAAGTGTTCCGGAGCTCCCGCTTCGATGGCTGCGTCACGAAGGATGCGTGCCGCTTCACTTGAACACTGTTGTGCCGACGGGTGGAAACCGAAGATGATCGGGTTACGTGTTTTGATGGCGATGATTGCTTTGAACATCGTCGTTGATGTCGGGTTCGTGACCGGTGTGACCCCGGCGACGACTCCGACTGGTTCTGCGATGTACGTGATACCGTTTTGCTCATCGTCCTCGATGACGCCAACCGTCTTCTCGCCACGGAGTGAGTTATAAATATATTCTGTCGCAAAGATGTTTTTGATCATTTTATCTTCAAACACACCGCGACCTGTTTCTTCATATGCATGTTTCGCGAGGGCGACGTGTTGTTCGAGACCGGCTAACGCCATCGCTTGAACGATCGCATCGATTTTCTCTTGGTCGAACGTCATCAATGTCTCAAGCGCCGTGTGGGCTCTAGTGACGAGCGTATCGACCATCTGTTCTGCTGATGTTTCTACTACTGCTTTCTCTTTAACTGCCATGTTGGTTTCCTCCTCATGAATGAGAGCTTATACTGTTGACTTGATGGAGAGCACGGGGCAATCAGTTGGTTTGAGAAGAGTTTGTGCTTTCCTTCACATTCATAGAATACAATGTTTCTCGCATTTTGTGCGTGACAACAATGTGAACTCTTTCACAATATTTTTTAGGAGAATGAGGATAGGGCTTGCTTTTTCATATGACGCTCAGTAAAATCGAATGCGTTTTCATGAAAATAAAGCATATGCGATATGTAAACGCTTACATCCATTGTGTCCATGATGAGGCGAATGCGCTGTGCAAAATGTCACGGGATGAGGATTGGTCGTCCACCCTGCGCTCGGTCGTGTATAATGAAGAAAGAACCTAATTAGGAAGTGACATGATTATGCCGAGACAAGACGCAGCCGATCAGTTCGTGAAACTGATCCCATTAATTCGCCGGAAGTTATTACGTCGTTCCGACCTTCCGCAAATCCCAAACTTAAACTTTTCCCACTTTCATCTCCTCATGTTGATTGAAGATGAACGCGCGGTCACGAACGGACACATCAGTGAGACGTTATCGATTGCCCCGCCGAACGTGACGCCGCTCATCACGAAGCTCGTCGATGAGGGCTACATCACCCGCGTCCCGGACGAACGCGATCGCCGCGTCATCTGGAATCAACTGACCGAAAAGGGCGAACTCGTCCTCCGCGAGCGTCGCGATTCGTTCCGTCGCCTGTTCGAGGACCGTCTCGCGTTTCTGAACGAGGAAGAGACGGACCGCCTAATCGACAGTTTGAAGACGTTGACGGAGATCGTCGAGAAGATGGATAAAAGCGAGGGATGATTTTTGCTCGTCAACATCCACGTCTTCTTATATAATCGAGGATGAATCAATCGAACAATGGAAAGAGAGATGACATGTAATGGGTCGTAAATGGAACAACATTAAAGAGAAAAAGGCGTCAAAAGACGCCAATACGAGTCGCATCTATGCGAAGTTCGGCCGTGAAATCTACGTAGTCGCCCGTCAAGGGGAACCAGATCCAGAATCAAACCAAGCACTCAAGTTCGTCGTCGAACGAGCGAAGACGTACAACGTCCCGCGCGCAATCATCGACCGCGCCATCGACAAAGCGAAGGGCGGCGACGAAGAGAACTTCGATGAGCTCCGCTATGAAGGATTCGGACCGAACGGCTCGATGCTCATCGTCGACACGCTCACGAACAACGTCAACCGGACGGCGTCTGAAGTCCGCGCCGCTTTCGGTAAAAACGGCGGCAACATGGGTGTCAGCGGGTCGGTCGCTTACATGTTCGACGCGACGGCTGTCATCGGTGTCAACGGCATGTCTGCTGACGACGTACTCGAACTCATGATGGAGCACGACCTCGACGTCCGTGATGTCATCGAAGAAGATGAGACGGTGATCGTCTATGCGGAACCAGAAGCGTTCCATGCCGTCCAGACTGCCTTCAAAGCAGCAGGCATCGAGACGTTTGAAGTCGCCGAGTTGACGATGCTGCCACAAAACGAGATTGCCCTCGACGACGAGTCGAAAGAACAGTTCGAAAAACTACTCGACGTCCTCGAAGACCTCGAAGACGTGCGCCAGGTATACCATAACGTTGAAGGATGACGAACGAGCGATAACTTTTCGGAGTTATCGCTTTTTTTGAACAATCGATTTGACAACCCGAAACACGTATGTTAAATTTCAAAAGTCTTTATCATATTAAAGCGATAACAAGAGAAAGAGTTTTGAATGAAAGGTGTTGGAAATGATGAATGCTGTCTTATTAGCTGTTATCGTATTATTCGCTCTTGCGATCAGTCGAGTTCACATCGTCTTATCGCTCATCCTTGCCGCCGTCGTCGGTGGTCTGGTCGGAGGTCTCGGGTTTAATGAGACGTTGACCGCCTTCAGTGACGGGCTCGGCGGAGGTGCGACAATCGCCCTCAGTTACGCGTTGCTCGGCGCATTTGCCGTCGGTCTATCAAAAACAGGGCTCCCAGACGTCCTAGCTGAAAAGTTAATCAGCATGTCAGGCCGCGACGTCACAGGCAAAAGTGTGACCCGGGTCAAGGCATTGTTGCTATCGTTCCTCTTATTACTAGCAATCAGTTCGCAGAACGCGCTACCGATTCACATCGCGTTCATCCCAATCGTCATCCCGCCGCTCCTCGTGCTATTTAACGAGTTGAAGCTCGACCGCCGTCTCGTGGCGACGATTCTCACATTCGGTCTCGTCACCCCGTACATGTTACTCCCGGTCGGATTCGGTGGCATTTACTTGAATGAGATTTTGCTGCCGAACGTGGAAACGAACGGCATGACCGTCGGTGATGTCAACATCGTCAGCATCATGGCCATCCCGGCCCTCGGTATGCTCGTCGGTCTCATCACCGCCTTCTTCCACTATCGGAAGCCGCGTTCGTATGAGACGATTCAACTCGGACCAAGTGACTATGAGGTCCGGACGTTGAGCCCGCTCAAGATTTGGCTCACGGCCGCTGTCATCCTCGTCGTGCTCGTCGTACAGCTTCAAACCGAGTCGATGATCGCCTCGGCCGTCACAGGACTCATCTTGTTGACGTTACTTCGCCTCATCCCTTGGTCAGAGGCCGATGACATCTTCACGAGCGGCATGCGCATGATGGCCTTTATCGGCTTCGTCATGATTGCAGCAAGCGGTTTCGCCGCCGTCATCCGCGCGACAGGTGCCATCGAACCACTCGTCAGTGGTGCGAGCGGCATTATGGGTGACTCACAATTTGTCGCCGCACTCGTCATGCTCCTCGTCGGACTCGTCATCACGCTCGGCATCGGTTCGAGTTTCTCGACGGTTCCAATCATCGCGGCCATCTTCGTCCCGCTTTGCATCCAGTACGGTTTCTCGGTCGAGGCGACAATCGCCATCATCGGGACAGCCGGTGCGCTCGGTGACGCCGGTAGCCCAGCGAGTGACTCGACACTTGGCCCGACGAGTGGCTTGAACGCCGACGGTCAACACGACCACTTGCGTGAGACGGTGTGGCCGACGTTCCTTCACTACAATATCCCGCTCATCATCTTCGGTTTGATTGCCGCCATGGTATTGTAATCACTTCCGATTGCGTCGCGCGTAAATCGTGCCGAGCAAGACGAGCACGAGTAAGAACCAAATCCCGGTATACATGAGGATTTCGATAATCATTGCTAACTCCTCCTAAATATCCATGTAAAAAAGGAGCGACATCGCGTCGCTCCTTTTTATGATGAAGTTTTTAGCTGTTGTTGACAAGTGTTCAAGTATCCGTCGACGGTATCCGCGACTTCGCGGCCTTCCCGGATCGCCCAAACGATCAAACTTTGTCCCCGTCTCGCATCCCCTGCGACAAACACACCTTCGACGTTCGACGTATAGTCATGGTTCGCCTCGATGCCGACCTTCCGGAGTTCACGTTCCGGTCGTTCGAATCCGATGGCGACTAGCACGAGATCGGCTGGATACGTCTCGATCGAACCGTCGACGACGAAGAATGTCGCCTGTCCGTCCGGTTTGACGATTTTCTCCATCCGTTCCGTCTCAATCCCGACGACCTGATCCCCTTGTTTGATGACCCGGTTCGAACGAATTAAATACGTACGCGGGTCACGGTCGAAGTGTTCGATTGCTTCCGCATAGGCGTAATCGGTCGACAACGTGTCCGGCTGGAGCGGCCATGGCCGTTCCGGTGCCCGGAACATGCCTTTCTCCGGGTGCTTCCCAAACTGTGTCACCGACTTGGCGCCTTGACGGATCGCCGTCGCCACACAGTCCGCGCCCGTATCCCCGCCACCGATGACGATGACGTCTTTCCCGTTCGCGTCGTATCGGGCGTCGAGCGATTTCCCGCCGAGCGTACGCGTCGACTCGGTCAAATAATCCATCGCCGGCTCAACGCCTGTGGCATCATCCCCATCGATGCCGAGCGTACGTTGCTTTTGAGCGCCCGTCGCGAGAATGACGGCATCGTACGTGTGACGGAGTGACTCGATCGTCACATCGGTCCCGACGTTGACGCCCGTCTTGAAGCGGATCCCCTCCGCCTCGAGTAGACGTACACGACGCCGGACGACATCTTTCTCGAGCTTCATGTTCGGGATGCCATAGAACAACAGGCCGCCCGCCTCATCCGCTTTCTCATAAATCGTGACCGCATGACCGAGCTGATTCAACTGATCGGCCGCTGCGAGCCCGGCCGGCCCGCTACCGATGATGGCGACACGGCTTCCGGTCCGTTTCTGGACGTGACGAGGTTTGACCCAGCCTTCCTCGAACGCCCGGTCGATAATCGTCCGTTCGATCGATTTGATGGCGACCGGGTCCTCACTGATGCCGAGCGTACACGAGCCTTCACACGGCGCCGGACAGACACGACCCGTGAACTCTGGGAAGTTGTTCGTCTCCATCAATCGCTCGTAGGCCCGATACCAATCTTGATCCGAGACAAGCTTGTTCCACTCCGGAATCAAGTTGTGAATCGGACAACCGATCGTCTCTTGTCCGATCATGTCCCCGACGTGACAGAACGGGGTGCCGCAATCCATGCAGCGCTCGGCTTGTTTGACGATTGGTCCGTCTTCCATGCGGGAAGCGTATTCTTTATAATCATGAACCCGTTCGACGACAGAACGCTCCGGCAATGTCTGTCGTGGGATATCGATAAATTTATGTCTCATACTCCCCCTCCTTCAGTCACGACACGGAATAGTTCGAGGGCGCGGTCGGCGTCACTCAATTCCGGACGCGTCGCCTCGATGTGACGCATGACGTCAAGCACGTTCGCATAGTCACGCGGCACGATTTTGACGAAACGTTTGCGTTCTTGCTCGAACGCCTCGAGCACGGCTCTCGCTTTGACACTGTCCGTATGGAACTGGTGCATCTCGAGCAGTGCATAAATCTGTTCGGCATCCTCGTCGGTCAATTCACGGTCGACCGAGACGAGCTCTTGATTGACGAGCTGTTCGTACGCTTGGTCCCCGTACAGATAGGCGACCCCGCCCGACATCCCGGCCCCAAAGTTACGCCCGACATCCCCGAGTACGACGACCGTGCCGCCGGTCATATATTCACAGCCATGGTCACCGACCCCTTCGGTCACGGCGACGGCACCCGAGTTACGGACGGCAAACCGTTCTCCGACGTGACCGTTGAAGAACGCCATCCCGGACGTCGCCCCGTAGAGACAGACGTTCCCAGCGATGACTTGTTCACTCTCTTCGAACGGGGCATGTTTCTCGGCGATGACGGCAAGCTTTCCACCGCTCAAGCCTTTCCCGACATAGTCGTTGGCGTCGCCGATAACCGAGATGGTGATCCCGTTCGGCAAGAAGGCACCAAGGCTTTGTCCGGCCGAGCCGCTGAGTCGGAGTGAAATCGTGTCCTCGGCGAGTCCGACGTTGCCATGCACTTTCGTCACTTCATGACCGAGCATCGTTCCGACGGCGCGGTCCGTATTGCGGACACGTCCGACGAAGAACGTCGGTTGGAGCGATTTGATAGAACGCGAGACGGCTGGAATCAATTTGCGGTGATCATACGACTGATAGGCCGGATGGGCCAACTCCTCTTTCTCCGGCAAAGCCGTCGGAATCGACAACATCGGCGTCAAATCGAGTGTTTTCGCTTTCGGATGAGCTTGTTTCCAGGCACTCTCCTCCAATAAATCGGTCCGACCGATGACGTCACGAAGCGAGGTCGCTCCGAGCGAGGCTAAAATCTCCCTTACTTCCTCGGCGAGAAACGTCATCAAGTTGACGACATGTTCGGGTTTCCCCATGAACTTCGCACGCAACGCCGGATCTTGGGTCGCGACACCGACAGGACACGTATCGAGGTGACACGCCCGCATCATGATGCAACCGAGCACGACGAGCGGTGCCGTCGCGAATGCGTATTCCTCGGCACCGAAAATGGCGGCGAGGACTATATCGCGTCCGGTCATGAGTTTGCCGTCAGTCTCGAGCGTGACGCGGCCCCGAAGCCCGTTCAACGCGAGCGTCTGGTGCGTCTCGAGCAGACCGAGCTCCCACGGGAGTCCCGTATGCTTGATTGACGTCCGCGGCGACGCCCCGGTTCCACCGTCATAACCGCTGATGACGATCGTATCGGCGTTTGCCTTGGCGACACCGGCTGCAATTGTCCCGACGCCTGACTTCGAGACGAGTTTGACGCTGATTTTCGCGTTCGGATTGACATGCTTCAAGTCGAAGATGAGTTGCGCTAAATCTTCAATCGAATAGATGTCGTGGTGTGGTGGCGGCGAGATGAGACCGACACCTGGGACGGAGCCGCGCACTTCGGCGACCCATGGATATACTTTGTTCCCGGGCAATTGTCCGCCCTCACCCGGTTTCGCCCCTTGCGCCATCTTGATTTGAATCTCATCGGCGTGATACAAGTATTCGGCCGTCACGCCGAAACGTCCACTCGCGACTTGCTTGATGCGACTGACGCGTTCACTGCCGTCCTCGTCAGGGGTGAACCGCTTCCGGTCTTCCCCGCCTTCCCCTGAGTTACTCTTGCCGCCGATTCGGTTCATGGCGATGGCGAGTGTTTCATGGGCCTCTTTTGACAAAGATCCGAACGACATCGCTCCCGTCTTGAAGCGACTGACGATTGATGCGACCGACTCGACCTCGTCGAGCGGAATTGCATCCTGTTGTTTAAATGCGAACAATTGGCGCAAGAATTGACCTGATGACTCATGGAGCTTGACGTAGGCGTCATAATACCGGCGCTCGTTCTCGCGGCAGGCTCGTTGTAAGAGGTGAATCGTCTTCGGATTGAAGGCGTGCTCTTCCCCATCGGCGCGCCACTGGAAGTCGGTCCCGGCCTCGAGTGGTCTCTCGCGCTTATAGGCGGATTCGTGCTGCCGGCGCGACTCGTCTTCAAGTTCGGTGAAACCGACACCGGACAACTGTGACGTCGTCCCACGGAAATGGCGTTCAATCAAGGCGCGGTCGATGCCGACCGCCTCGAAGATTTGGGCACCGCGGTAACTTTGTACGGTCGAGATGCCCATCTTCGACATGATTTTCACGATGCCGTCGACTGAGGCCGTCTGATAGCGGCGGACCGCCTCATCGAACGAGTACGAAAGTTGACCGGCTTCGACCGCCTCGGCGATTGTCGCATAGGCGAGATACGGATAGACGGCGTCGGCGCCGTAACCGATTAAGGCGGCCGCTTGATGGACCTCGCGAACTTCACCGCTCTCAGAGACGAGACTGCAGGATGCCCGTAGATCGACGCGAATCAAGTGCTGGTGGACGGCGCTCAATACGAGGAGCGCTGGCATCGCGAGCATATCTTCATTCATGTTTCGGTCCGACAAGACGATGACGTCGGCACCGTCGCGGATGAGCGCCTCGACTCGCCCGAACAACGCCTCTAACGAAGCCTCCAAATCGTGTGTATATGACGTATCGACCCGTTCGACGCGCAACGTCTCGTTCACTTTTTCGAGTGCGACCGCATCGAGGAACGGGTGCTTGAGCCAGACGCGACGGGCATGACCACGGCCGGTATGGACCGGGTTCGCTTGTGGCCCGAGCCATGTGAATGTCGCCGTGACGATTTTCTCACGCAATGCATCGATCGGCGGGTTCGTGACTTGGGCGAAGTGCTGTTTGAAGTAATGGAACAAAGAGCGTGGCCGCTCAGACAACACCGCGACCGGTTGGTCATGTCCCATCGACCCGATTGGATCCTTTTTCTCGAGGATGAGCGGGACGAGATATTGTTCAATGTCCTCTTTCGTGTATCCGAACGCACGTTGCTTCCGATGCAGGTCGGCGACGAACGGCTCGTCGACCGGTCCATCGCTGAGCTCGGTCATCTGCTTCAACCATTTACCGTAAGGCTCGGCCCGTGCGATCGTCTGTTTGATTTCCGCGTCCGGGATGAGTCGTTTCGACTCCAAGTCGATTAATAACAGCTGCCCAGGACGGAGTCGTTGCTTCGACTTCACGTTCTCGGCTTGTACCGGGATGACGCCGCTCTCTGACGACAAAATGAGCTCACCATCCAGTGTCTCGATATAGCGCATCGGTCGTAGTCCGTTTCGATCCAAGATGGCCCCGATTTGACGGCCGTCCGTGAAGACGACACCGGTCGGCCCATCCCAAGGCTCCATGATCGACGAATGATATTGATAGAAGTCTTTTTTGAACGGGTCTATTTTTACTTCCGCGAACGGCTCAGGGATGAGCATCATCGCCGTATGGGCGATGGAACGTCCGGTGCGTGTGAAGAACTCGAAGGCGTTGTCGAGCATCGACGAGTCGCTTCCCGTCTCTTGAAGGACCGGGAACAGCTGATTGACATCCTCGAACAAATCGGTCGAGGTCACGCCTTCACGAGCCCGCATCGCATCGATGTTTCCGCGGAGCGTATTGATTTCCCCGTTATGGACGATCATGCGGTTCGGATGAGCCCGCTCCCATGACGGGAACGTGTTCGTCGAGAAGCGGGAATGGACGATGCCGAACGTGCTCTTGAAGGACGGCGCCTGTAAATCGAGATAAAAGCGCTCGATTTGTTCCGGCGTGAGCATCCCTTTGTAGACGATCGTCTTCGTCGACAAGCTCGGCATGTACAGGTTCAACGCTTCGGTCTTTTCAATCGTCCGCCGGAGCTGATAGAGTGTCCGCTCGTTTGAGTCATAGTCCGCGAACGGGCACGAGACGAACCATTGGTAGATGGTCGGCTGTGTCACGCGGGCATGCTCACCGATCGCATTTGGATTGACCGGGACTTCGCGCCAGGCGATGGTCGCGAAATCAAATTCGTCGGCAATCGCTTCCATCTGACGTTGCTTATCCTGCAGTCTCGACTCATCCGGTTGAAAAAAGACCATTCCGACGGCATAGCGACCTGGTGTCGGCAAATTCATCGTCTCAAGGAACAGTTCGTGCGGCAGCTCGGTCATGATTCCCGCGCCGTCACCGGCATCGATGACGCCTTGCCCGCCTCGGTGTTCTAGCTTACAGAGCATCGACAGCGATTTACTGACGATGTCATGTTTTTTCTCTCCATTTAGGTTGACATATAGCCCAATGCCACATGCGTCTTTTTCGAATCGTGAATCGTACAAGCCTGTTCGCTTCATCGAATCAACCCCTCTCTCTCGAACTTGTTTCGTAAATTTTATTTTGTTCTAAATATTCTGATAAATCAAGTGGGTTGTATACTATTCTGCATAACACAGATCGTCTAAGTCATAATTGAAAGCGGATTCATTAGCTTTATCAAGCTATTTATGAAAATCACTTATAATCTATAAAGAATAATTATCCATCAAATATATTAGTATATAGGTTCGAAAGAACTTAAATATTCGCACAAAAAAGCGATAGCCTCATAGACTATCACTTCTCTTTACATTCGCTTATTCGACCGTCTTGCGGGAATGGTGTAAAAATGCCCGGGGCTTCTTCCAAATGATTAAGCCGACATAACCGAGCGTGAGCAAAATCAAGGCACTGACGAGGACGACGTAAAGCGTCGCTTCCTCGATTCGTGCAAAGATGGCGATGTACGCCCAGACGAAGACGAGCGGATAGATGAAGTCACGATGCCACCACATGAAGACGAGCGCCAGGACGACCCCGACCATGAGCATGAGCGATGTCCAAGCAAGTTCGTCGAGCCCGAGCACGGTCGTGACCCGCTCCCGATTCATGACGACGAATACGTTGACGATTGTTGCGACGGAAACCCAACCGATATAAATCGAGAATGGGAACCGATCGAGCCAACTTGTCGACGTCCGGAAGGCGATGTAATAGAGCCAGGCGAGCGTCGCCAAGAAAGCGACCATGACGACGAGCGAGGCGATGAACCACTCGTTCGTGAACGTGAGCAACCAAAGGCCGTTCAAGATGCACGAGACAAGAAAGCCCGCTTTCATCCGATTCGCCTGCCGGTTCGCGACCGACCCTTTCTTCAATTGCAAGACGAGCCAGACGGCGAGCGCGATATAAATCACACCCCAAATTGAGAACGCATAGCCAGCCGGTTTGAAATAAATGTCGATGCGGTCCGACACAGCAGCGTTTTCACCGCTCGCGAAGTAGTTGATGACGACCGTCGCCAAAAATGCCAGCCAGTTGATTAAAGGCCATTTTGATAAGTCCATAAGTACGATCCTCCGAAGAAGACCTGACACCTCCTTTTTTAGCATAGTTTTCTATACCCATGTGCCAACGCTCATACACTTCTCGACTTGTTCCTAAATAAATCGTTAGACACATAACAAAACGACCCCGGCCTTAACCGGAGTCGTTTCGAAGAAGCGGCAGTGTCACCACATTCGAGATTGCCCACCTGAGTTCATGGACAAAAGCATCAATTGTTTAGAAATCAATCTCGTTCGGGTCTGGACCGAGACGGTCATGTGTTGCCACGGCATCGATTTTTGCCAAATCGTCTGCATCGAGCGCGAAGTCGAACACATCGAAGTTCTCTTGAATCCGGTGCGGTGTGACCGATTTCGGAAGCGCGACGTTCCCCGTGTCTAAATGCCAGCGAAGCACGACTTGAGCCGGCGTCTTCCCATGTTTCTCAGCAATCTCGGCAAAGGCCGGGATATCGAGAAACTTCCCTTGCATGAGCGGGCTCCATGCCTCGACTTGGATGCCCTCGTCTTGGCAATATTCGACGAGATCAGGTTGCGGGAGTTGCGGATGGAGCTCGATTTGGTTGATGAGCGGCGTCATGAGACCTTCCTGTTTCAACGTCTCGAGATGATGCTCTTTGAAGTTCGACACGCCGATCGCCTTGATTTTACCAGCCTCATAGAGGTCAATCAAATCTTTCCATGCCTCGACGAACCCGTCGACTGGCCAGTGGAGCAGACAAAGATCTAAATAGTCAGTCTCGAGTCGAGCAAGTGATTCGTCAAACGCCTCTTTCGTCCGGCGCTGGCGAATGTCTTCGTTCCAAATCTTCGACGTCAAAAAGATATCTTCACGAGCGACGCCTGATGTTTGAATCCCTTTGGCGACACCCTCTTCATTCTTATAGACGGCTGCCGTATCGATATGGCGATATCCAACTTTGAGTGCCTCGGCGACGGCCTGTGGCGCCTCCGTCTCGTTGTCGACTTGCCATACCCCAAAGCCGATCATTGGAATTTTGACACCATTGCGTAGCGTTGCGAGTTGCATACAATCATTCCCCTTTCCAATCTGTTCGAGCTGATTGTATCATACCCGTCATTCTATTTCGAAAAACTAAATCGTCAAATCTTTTCGCGTGAAGCGTCCATAAGATAGGAGCATTGCGACGACGAGAATCCCCGCCAACAAGAAGAAAGAACGAAGCGTGGAATCCCCTTGGATTTGTGCGTTGGCGTCAAACAACGAGAAAATCGACAGCGCATTCAACCAGTCGAGCTGGTCACTAAATCCCGAGAACACGTTCGCCATTAAGAAGAGGGCGAATATCCCTCCCGTGACCATGTAGGACCGCGAACTGTCGTCGAACAGGCTCGCGAGCACATAAGCGAGCGTTCCGAGCACGAGCAGCATCAGACCCGCGTTCAACTGAAGTGTCCACAATAAGCCGAGGTCAATCTGTAAATCAAACAACACGTTGGCGAGCATGAGACTAAGCCCATTCAGTCCGACGAGCAAGGTTGACGCCATCAAGAGCACGATCAGACTGGCCGTCACGTAACCGCTGCGCGAAATCGGTGCGGCCAAATAGAGCATGACCTCGCCAGAGTCGACTGGTTTGGCCATGAGCCGTGAGGCGAATGTGAGCGCGAACAGAATCGCCAACACGTAAAAGATGAGCCCATAGTAATTGCCGGCCAATAAATTCATGACGTTGTCCATCGCCATATTCGGATCGATTTTGAACACATCGAGCAGCTCAGGTGGCAACGAATCCAATTTGCCTTCAATCAGCCCCGTCTCTTGGATAGACGGGAACACCGCCGCCAAAAAGAACAAGTAGAGACTCGTCCCGAGCGAGTAGCCAAAAATCCAGCTCCGGTTTTGTTTGAACAGTGCCGAAATGAGAACCATTTAGTTCGCCTCCCCGTAATATTGCATGAATAGATGCTCAAGCTCGTCGGTGCCGCTCGACAACGATTGGACCTCATGACGAGTGAGCCGATGAATCAAGTCGTTCAACTCCTCGACCGTCGACAAGTTGACAGTGACGACCACTCCGTCCCGCACACCAATTTCTTCGCTCAAGCGCTGAGCTGCCACCTCGTCCTTCAATTCGATTCGATACGTCTTCTGACTATGCCGTTTCAACTCTGTCATCTCCGCTTCGATAATCATCCGACCGTCGCGGATGAGCGCGGCCCGGTCGCATGTCTTCTCCATCTCGGGAAAGTGGTGCGAACTCATCAACACTGCCTTGCCCGCAGCCTTCTCCGAGATCACCCAATCGACGAGCCGTTCCTGCATGAGCGGATCGAGTCCGCTCGTCGGTTCATCGAGAATATACACGGGCACATCTTTCATGAAACACGTGACGATGGCGAGCTTTTGTTTCATCCCTTTCGACATCTTACGCACTTTGAGCGATGTGTCAAAAGCGAACACGTCACGCAATGTCCGTTCGCGCTCAGCACTTGTCGCATGAAGCTTTCGGGTAAGACGGATGACGTCCTCACCGGTCATATCCTGAGGGTAATTGATTTCGCCCGGTAAATAACCGACGAGCGCCTTCACCGTCTCGCTCTCGTTCCAACAGTCGTGACCCATAACGGTGGCAATACCGGAATCGGCGTGGAGCAATCCCATCAAGTGACGAATCGTCGTTGATTTCCCTGCCCCGTTCGGCCCGATGAAACCGAAGACGGTACCAGGTTCGACGGTGAACGACACGTCGAAGATGCCGTGGGATGAATCAAACCGTTTCGTCAATCCTTTCAATTGAATCACTGTCCTCACTCCTTAGTTTTGAAATATATAGTTTATATGATTACAAAACTAGTATATCACGTTATTTTTTGAAATGGAAATGGTATATTGGTTACAAAACTACAAAAGAAGCGAGGATGCCCATGGATGGATTCACAAAACGGACCGAGACGAAGCGACGCGCGATTTTAGACGCTGCCGTTCGACTGATGGCCGTGAAACAGTCCCGTTTCACGGTGAGCGAGCTTGCCCGCGCCGCGTCGGTCTCACCGGTATCGATTTATAATTATTTCGGATCGAAAGAACAAGTAATCATCGCCGTCTTGACCGAGATGACGGAAGAACAGATGGGATGGATTGAGTCACAAATCGCTGACCATGTCCCGTTCGATCAATTGCTGATCGAGATTTTGTCTCGTAAAATTGAGACGGCTGGGCTGTTCGACGAGACGATCACGACAATGATTCAAGCGGACCCATCGTGGCAACAGTTGGCCGGTCGAGGCTACGCCGCATTCCGGCAATTGATTGAATATGGAAAGACGAGCGGGGCCATCGACCCGGAGCTGTCGACCGATTCGTATATACGGTACGTCCAACTCGTGCAGCAGGCGATTTTATCCGACCCGAGCCTGTCGACGTCACCGATGACCGATTCGATGCAAGATTATTTCCGATTTTTCCTTCACGGCATCATCCGGAAACATAACTAAAAAGTCGCCTTCCCCTTCTTATGTATATAGTAAGGGGGTAGGCGACTTTTTATATTTCATTATTATTTATCGTTCGTTCGGAACACGGATTCCTCGATTGGATAGAGTGACAGGTCAAGCTCGCAGTCCCCGGTCATAACGAGGTCGGCGAGCACTTTCCCGATGAACGGACCGACCGTCAAACCGGACGAGCCGAGACCGTTCGCGACGAGCAACTGCTCCGCTCCCGGAACGCGTCCGAGAATCGGAATCGAGTTCGGGGTGACCGGGCGAAAGCCGACCCGCGTCTCAATCAGTTCGGCCTCAGCGAGTCCAGGGGCCGATTCCAGCCCTTTCGAGAGCACTTCATGAATTCCGATTGCCGTCGGCCGTGCGTCGAACGCCTTGTCACGCTCATGCGTCGAACCGATGACGATTCGCCCTTCTTCAAACCCGAGCAAATAACGACGCCGTGGTGGCATGACGACCGGCCAATCAGACGCATCCGTGTCCGGCAGCTGCACGTGCACGATTTGCGCTTTCTCCCCGGCGACACGGGCCGTATAGCCGATCGGCTCCATCAAATCGGGCAACCACGCCCCACAGGCGAGCACAATCTCATCCGCCTCAAAGCGGACACCGTCGCACTCGACATGATAGCCGTCCGTTTCGACGAGGACGGCCGAACCGTCGACCAAGGTCACGCCACGCTTCACGGCGACCCGTTCGAGGGCCGCTCGCAATTTCTCTCCATCCACACGAGCCCCGCCTTCGACAAGGAGGGCGTCATATTCGTCCGAGAGCGGTGGAAATAGCGCTCTCGCTTCTTCCGCTGTCATCCGGGTCAACTCCCCGATTTCTGGTGCTTCTTCCCGGCGTAGCGCCGTCCGTTCTTGCATCTCGTTCAATTTCTTGTCTTCATGCAAGGCGAGCGTCCCGACACGTTTGTAGCCGGTCTCCGTCTCGCCTTCTTGTTTCAAGTCCTCGACGACCGTCGCATAGTAGTGAGCGCCGCCTTTGGCGAGCGCGTACCATGCCTTATTGCGACGCTGGGCAATCCATGGGCAGACGATGCCTGCCGCGGCGTCGGTGGCACGGCCTTTCTCTTTCCGGTCGATGACGGTGACGTCGGCTTTCCCGGCTAAATGGTAAGCGGTCGAGATGCCGACGATTCCTGATCCAATTATAATCACTTTTTTCATAACAGCTGCGCCTTCATCGGTTCGATGTCGGCTTCACATCCTTTCATAAAAAATCACCGGCCTGAAGGCCGATGATCAGTCGCGCATGGCGAGGCGATACAGTAAATCAAGAATTTCAATATAGAGCCAGATGAGCGTCACAATCAAACCGAACGCTGCGACCCATTCGAGCTCTTTCGGAGCCCGGCTCTCGACTTGACGAGCAATATAGTCGAAATCGAGGACGAGCGCGAGTGAGGCGATGATGACGATCACAAATTGCACGCCGATGGCGAGCGGTGACGAGCCCGTCATGAACGGGAGTCCTGAACCGAAGAAACTCATCCCGATTTGGACGAGATAGAGCAACATGACCGTAAAGATCGCGGCTGTGACTCCGGCACGGAACTTTTGCGTCACTTTGACGAGACCCGTCGAGTAGACGAACCACATCGCGAACGCGACGATGAACGTCGTCAAGACGGCACGGCCGACGATGCCCGGGAGCATCGCTTCAAAGAAATAGGAAATCAATCCGACGAACACACCTTCAACGATGCCATACAATGGTGCGACAACGGGTGCTGTTCTCGGTTTGAACGTGATGACGAGCGCCAAAATTAAGCCGAGAATGAGCGAACCAATCATGAGCGGGAACAGCAATGCTTCTCCGATTGTCGGTACGAGCATCCACGTCGTCCCGGCGGCTGCCGTGACGAGCAAGAGTAATGTGAACACTTTCGACCACGTGCCGGCTTTCGTCATCGGCGTGGTGCTATAAGCTGTTGTCTCCATCGATTTACGGAGAACTGGATTCGATTTAAGTCTCAACTGTCGTTAACCCCTTTATTCTATTTTCAGTGTTTGGCCATGACTTTGATGAATTCCCGCATATAGTCAGGCAGGTCAGGTGGACGGCGGCTCGAGACGATATGGCCATCGACGACGACCGGCTCATCATGCCAAATCGCACCGGCGTTTTCCATATCATCTTTAATGCCCGGTGTGCTCGTGACGTTGACACCATCGAGAATTTTGGCTGAAAT
This sequence comes from Exiguobacterium sp. s50, assembly GCF_018618175.1. Lineage (NCBI taxonomy): Bacteria > Bacillati > Bacillota > Bacilli > Caryophanales > Exiguobacterium > Exiguobacterium sp. s50. The sequence continues at coordinate 51,351 of NZ_JACSLP010000008.1, read as the reverse complement.
CAACACCCAGCCCGCGTGACAGATTTGACCGATCGGCCGCTTCTCGTCATGCATATAACGGACGAACCCTTTCACCGAATCAAATCGGCGCAACAAGTCTGGGGACCAGCCACCCGGGACGAGTATGGCGTCGTACGATGAGATGTCGACGTCATCGAACGCGATGTCCGATTTGGCCGGGACGCCGTACTTGCCGATATAGGCGTGATCCGCCTTCTCGCCGGCCAGGATGACGTTTGCGCCTTCCTCGCGCAACCGATGGACCGGATACCATAATTCTAAATCTTCAAAGTCGTCGCTGACGATTTGCAGGACATTCTTACCTTGTAATTGCATCGAATCCCTCCCTTTATTTGTCTTTCACAAGTATACCCCATAAGCCACGTGGCGAAAACAGGGACTGTCCACCAAGTGCGCATCTCGCTCTCGATTGAATCAATTTGTTTGTGTCACGGTCACGATCACATTTCCAGCCTTTCCTCCGGCATCAACGTATCGGTGCGCTGCGACGATGTCCTCGAGCGGATAAACCGAATCGATGACAGCCTTTAACCGGCCGGCTTCAAACAGCTCGTTCAAGAAAGCCAAATCCTCTTTCCGTTCACTGGCAGGTCCTTGCCCAGCGACAGAACTGAATTTCCCGTGTGCGGCGACATGTTTCCGGGCCATCCGCTTATCGATTTTACCAGCCGCATCGAACACAGCGTCGTATGTGGTCAGTTTCTCGTCGTAGCCGTCTATGGTGTAGTCAATCATCACGTCCGTGCCGAGATTTCTGACAAGTTCGAAGTTTCGCTCCCGACAGACTGCCGTTACGTGAGCCCCGTAATATTTCGCGATTTGAACGGCCATCGAACCGACTGCCCCGGACGCCCCGTAAATTAATACGGTCTTCGCTTGTTCGATGTTCGCTTTACGCAAAAAGTGAAGAGTCGTCGTCCCGCCGAACGGCAAGCTGGCTGCTTCGACAAAACTAGCGTTGTTCGGCATGCGTTCGACACATTTACTCGCTTTGACACACGCATATTCAGCATAGCCGCCGAACCGCATCCCGGTCAGTGCATAGACGCGGTCGCCGACCTTGAACTGCTCGACACGGCTGCCCGTCTCGACGACCTCGCCTGCCAAGACGACACCGAGAATCGGTTGGCGCGGTGCCTTGAAACCGACGACGATTCGCATCGGCAGCTTGCCTAGAGGCGGTACATCGAGTGACCGCAACCGCCGGTCACCTGAATGGACGGCTGTCGTATGGACTTGAATCAATAACTCGTCCGATTTTGGTACAGGCTTGTCGACTTCTTGAAGCTGTAACACGTCCGGTGGTCCATATGCGGTACAAATCACTGCTTTCATCATGTTCCTCCTCACAAGACTGAACAAAACAATGAGCTGTCACGACAAAGGATTTTTGCACGTTTTATTCTACTATTGTCACATCTTCAACTTGTGAAACATCAGTGTTCTCAAATCGATATTTAGAAGACAACTCTGCTGAATGACCATCATTTTATCAATATATTGTGTTATAATGAGTGCGACTTTTTGTAAATTCGAACGAGAAAGGGGACTTCCCACATGAAGCAATATCATGATTTATGCACCCATATCCTTGAGCACGGTGTCGTCAAAGAGGACCGGACCGGGACCGGGACGACGAGCGTGTTCGGCTACCAGATGCGGTTCAATCTTCAGGAGGGATTCCCCCTGGTCACGACGAAAAAACTACATACCCGCTCAATCATCCATGAACTGCTCTGGTTCATCACCGGCAATACGAACGTCAAGTATCTTCAAGATAACGGTGTCCGCATTTGGAACGAGTGGGCAGACGAGGACGGCAATCTCGGCCCTGTCTACGGGGCGCAGTGGCGCTCGTTCCCGAAACCAGACGGCACGAGTGTCGACCAACTCGCGCAAGTGATCGAGCAGATTAAGACGAACCCTGATTCGCGTCGCCTCATCATCTCGGCATGGAATCCAGGGCAACTCGAGGACATGGCGCTCCCGCCGTGCCACCTGTTGTTCCAATTTTACGTCGCGGACGGCAAACTATCATGCCAGCTCTATCAACGTAGCGCTGACACGTTCCTCGGCGTACCATTCAACATCGCGTCATACGCCTTGCTCACGCACATGGTCGCCCATGTGACCGGCCTTGAGGTTGGCGACTTTGTCCATACGCTCGGCGACGCCCACATTTACCATAACCACCTCGAACAAGTGAACCTTCAATTGACACGTGAGCCACGCCCGCTCCCGACATTGAATATCTTGCGAGATGTGACGTCGATCGAGGACTTCCGTTTCGAGGACTTCGAAATCGTCGGCTATGACCCGCATCCTCATATCAAAGGAGCGGTCAGCGTATGATCGTCCACGTCGTCGCCATCGGAAGCAATCGAGAAATCGGGAAAGATAACGCCTTGTTGTGGCGCCTGCCCGATGACTTGAAGCAGTTCAAAGCCATCACGACGGGCCAAACGGTCGTCATGGGTCGTAAAACGTTCGAATCGATCGGTCGTCCGTTACCGAACCGCCGCAATATCGTCGTCACGTCAGACCGATCGTTTTCAGCTGAAGGTGTCGATGTCTGGCACGACCTCGAGTCGCTCAACACCGAGACGACAGACCTTTACATCATCGGCGGCGCGACGCTTTATGAGCAAACACTCTCGATGACGGACCGGTTCTATGTTACTGAGGTCGACGGCACGTTCGAGGCGGACACGTATTATCCACCGCTGCCGGACGGGCTCACCGTGACGGACGAACAGTTCCATCCGGTCGACGAGCGGCATGCCTATAGCTTCACTTTCCGTCAATATGACAAAAGGGACATCGACTGAGTCGACGTCCCTTTTTAGTCGGGCAATTTTTCGAGCCATTGCTCGATTTTTTCAGTGATGACATCATGATGGTCCTGTTCGGCCAAGTCGTCGTATAGCGTACCGAGCTCGAGTGCCGTCCGTTTCGACAACGCTAACACATGACTGTACTTGCCACGCTGCTCTTTGACGGCCGAGAGCGTCCCTCTCGTCTCCGTCGTACTCGATTCGTCTAAAATGAACATCTCCATATGATCGTTACAGGCGTAACGGTCGTAAGGACGATAGATGACCTCGTATCGTCGATGCTGTTTCGGCAACTGTTCGGCGAGCATGATGTACTTCTCCGGGCTCATCGTCACGTAAGCGAGCCGTTTTTCTTCCCGGACCGCCGTCGAATAACGGATGATTCGATTGCGACCGTCACGCTTCGCCTTGTAGAGCGCCTCGTCGGCGTAAGCGCACCACTCCCCGAGTGTCATCCCGGTCTGACAGACGCGCGTATAGCCGATGGACACCGTCACGTGATGCTCGTATGTAAACGTCATCTCTTCGATTCGGCTGCGGACCCGTTCGAGCACCGCATCGACGACGTGGCGCTCAGACACGTTCAAGATGATGAGGAACTCTTCCCCGCCGTAACGAATCAACTCGTCACTCGAGCGAATCGCCAAACGAACCTCCTCGGCGACGCGATGCAGCACCTCGTCCCCATACGCATGACCAAACGTATCGTTCAACTGCTTGAAATGGTCGATGTCGAGCAGCGCGAGGGTGAAGCTTTCACCGGACCGCTCTAGACGGGACATGAAGCGACTGAACGTCGCTTTCAAATATTTACGGTTGAAGGCGCCTGTCAATTCGTCGACGAGCAGCGCATTCGAGACGAGCCGTGCCTTCTCGATATGATGTCCGAGCCGCACGAGCCGCTCTTCCATCGGGATCCATTCTTCCCAATAGTCATCGAACCCATACGAGTAGGCGGCGAGTCGATAATGTTCATTCGTTCCGATCACAATGAGCGGGACGTACAGCTTCTTCATCTTGCTGACGAACGATTGGATTGCCCGCTCCGGGAAGCGTGCCCACAGTTCGACGTCCATGATGATCGCCTTCGGCACATCTTCATAATCGTATTCGACGGCTTCTTCTAACGTCTGTAAAAAGACAGGACGCGCCCCGAGCTTTTCCACCCGCGGCTTATAACGGCTGAACGTCGCAAAGTTGTTCGACAAAATCAAGACGAGGTCCTCGTCTTCTTGCTCGATGCCGAGGATCGTATGGATATATCGTTTCACCGGGGCAATCAACGCCATCGCTTCTGCTTGCGTCAGGACGGCCGGCAACTCACGCACGTCAGATTCGACACGACTGAAGATTTCAAGCAAGTGCATGAACCGTCGCTGTTTCACTTCTTGTTTCATCCAATCCAATAAAAACTCGATGTCTGTTGTTTGAATCTGTCTCGCGCTCGTGATTTGCGCCAAAATCTTATGTATACGATCTGTGAGTTGCTGCTTCATTCCCGACCCCCCAGTTTCGTTCTCCCGATATTCGCTTCTGACTATGATTATGCGACTTCATCCACGAAAATACAACTATTTACTTATTTTTTCCCTATTGTTTTACAGAAAGTTAGTGCTTACGACCTAATAGACAATAATTAAAGAGCGGTCATGGACCGCCCTTCCCTTATTTACCAACTTTTAGGTTAGGAGATGTCATCTCTTCCGGACGAATCCATTGATTGAACTGCTCTTCCGTCAATAGTCCAGTCTCGAGCGCCGCTTCCTTCAACGACGTCCCATTTTTATGGGCGAGCTTCGCGATTTTGGCTGCGTTCTCGTAACCGATATGCGGGTTGAGTGCCGTCACGAGCATGAGCGAACGTTCCACGTTGTGTGCGATGACGTCCAAATCCGGTTCGATGCCGACGGCGCAATGCACGTCGAACGAATGTAGACTGTCCGTCAACAGACGGCACGTCTGGAGGAAGTTGTACATGATGACAGGCTTGAACACGTTCAACTCGAAGTTTCCTTGGCTCGCCCCGAATCCGATTGTCGCATCATTGCCGAGCACTTGAGCCGCGACCATCGTCAACGCCTCGCTCTGCGTCGGGTTGACTTTTCCTGGCATGATCGAGCTGCCCGGTTCGTTTTCCGGAATCAAAATCTCGCCGATACCGGCACGCGGACCAGAAGCGAGCCAACGGACGTCGTTGGCGATCTTCATCGCGTCCATGGCGAGTGCTTTCAAGGCACCATGTGTGAATACGAGCTGATCGTGGCTCGTGAGCGCATGGAACTTGTTGACGGCCGTGATGAACTGTTTGCCGGTCTCTTGCGAGATTTTCTCGGCCACGACTTCGCCGAACTGCGGATGGGCGTTGATGCCCGTCCCGACTGCCGTTCCGCCGAGAGCGAGCTCTGTCAACGGTTCGAGCGTACGCTCAATCATCTGTTTCGACAGCTCGAGCATACGGACCCAACCGCTAATCTCTTGACCGAGCGTAACCGGCGTCGCGTCTTGCAAGTGCGTCCGACCGATCTTCACGATGTCCATGAATGACTCGGCTTTCTTCGCGAGCGTCGCGTGGAGCGCCTCGATTGACGGCAACACATGATCCTCGACTGCTAGGATGGCCGCAATGTGCATCGCCGTCGGATACGTGTCGTTCGAGCTTTGCGACTTGTTGACGTCGTCATTCGGATGGATCGTAAGCGTCTGACCACGCTCCTTCAACTTATCGTTCGCCAAGTGGGCGATGACTTCGTTGACGTTCATGTTCGACTGTGTCCCTGAACCCGTCTGCCAGACGACGAGTGGAAACTCGGCATCATGTTGCCCAGCGACGATCTCATCTGCGACTTCGGCGATGACGTCGGCTTTCGCTTGCTCCAACACACCGAGCTCAGCGTTGGCGAGTGCGGCACCTTTTTTCAAAATCGCGAAGGCATGCACGACCTCAAGCGGCATTTTTTCCGTCCCGATTTTAAAGTTCTCTAGACTGCGCTGTGTTTGGGCTCCCCATTTGGCTGAAGCCGGAACGTTGATTTCCCCCATCGTGTCCCGTTCGATCCGATATTCCATGAAAATTCCCCCTCTTTTTTTGACTACGCTTTCATTTTAGCGAAACTTTTGCAAAAAAGAAATCATTCCCCTGCAATTGACAAAAAGTCGGGCCCACGCCCGACTTTTAGCCTGTCATCAATGCCCGTTTCGCCACGTCGTGAGCCCGGTTCTCTGCTCGCGGAATCCATTTGATGAACTTATTCGGCAATTCGTCATACAGCGTTAGCGCCTTGACGAACAACGGACGCATCGATTGGTCTTTGAGGAAGCGCTGTTCAAGCGCCCGTACGACCGTCTCGGCGTCTGAATAGAACATAAATGTCAATTCGCCCGTCAGTTCGTGTGCTTGTTCGAGGGCGAACGCGAGCGCGGCGAGCTCCGCCTGAACGCTGGTCAACCCGACGCGTTTGGCGATATACGTGGACACCGTGCCGTCGGTCGTCTTGATCCAGACGCCAAGACCGTTCTCACCCGCCTCCTGGTTCGTCGCCGCATCAAAATAAATGTGAACCAAAGCGATACGCCTCCCAATCGGTCTCAATCGGTGCATGAATATCGATGAGCGAGAGACGTTTCGACAAGAGCGCCACTTCTTCTTGCCCGTCGAGTTTCTTCGCAAACTTCTGATGCGCCTCTTGGAGCGCTTCTTGTCTCACGATGTCGTATAGTGTTTCGACCGTGTCATACGACTGGACAAGAATGGTCGCTGTCTTCGGTCCAATGCCGCGGACACCGGGAATATTATCTGAGGCGTCGCCTTGGAGCGCCTTCACATCGACGAACTGCTCTGGTCGGACGCCGTACGTCGCAACGAACAATTCCCGATTCATGATCATCTCTTCCCCTTTTTTCGGAACGATTTGAAACACGTTCGGGGAAAGCAACTGATGCAAATCGCGGTCTGACGAATACATATACGATTCGCCCGGGAACGCGGTCGCGACGGCCCCAATCAAGTCATCGGCTTCGTACCCGGCGAGCTCAGACTGAAAAATCCCGCGCTCGGTCAACGCTGCCCGCAACTTGACGTAATCGTGGAACAACGGTTCCGGTAAGCCGGTGCGAGTCGCTTTATAGTCCGGAAAGAGGGCGTAACGATGCGTCGTTTCGCGTGGTCCGTCCCAAAAGAAGGCGATATGCGTGAAGTCGTTCGTCCACCCGTCAACTTTTCGAAGTAACCCCTTCAACGTCACATCGGGGTCGAGAGCCCGACGACGCTCTGTGGCAAAATAATAACGTGACAGGAGGTTAAACCCGTCGACCAACATCAATTTCATCATGCATTCACCTCACAAGCTTGTAATCCGCGCGTGAGCGCGTCCCGGTCGAGATTCTTTCCAATCCAGACGAAGACGGAACGCGAGTCGTCGCTCGGTTCGTTCGCGAAAGTCGCCCCCATCAGTTGATTCGTCGCTTGGACGACGAATTTTGATGTTTCTCCGTCTAAACGGACAATCGCCTTCAAGCGATAGACATCATCTTCATAGTGCATGAGCACTTCTCGGACGTATTGAGTGACGCGTTCCCGTTTGAGCGGCACGTCCGTCGTGAGCGTGATGGCCCGAAGTGATGAGACCGAGGAGTGCCCGGCCGTCAGTTGCCCGAGGAGCTGTTCGTCGATTCGTGAGAGCTGGAACGTATTCTCCGTCAAGTCATAGTCGCCGACCGTCTGAACCGTCTCGATGACTCGAACGGTCGGATTCAGCGCATTAATCCGCTCATGCGCCTGTTCGAGCGCATCCGCATCGACGAGGTCGACTTTATTCAACAAAATTACGTCCGCATAGGCGATTTGATGAATTCCTTCAATAAATAGCTCACGGTCCAGTTGACTGGCATCGACGACCGTCAAAATCGCCGTCAACTTGAAACGCGTGCGCAAGTAGTCGTCATAATAAATCGTCTGAATGATCGGTGCCGGGTCGGCCACACCGGTCGTCTCGATGACGATGCGGTCGAACGTATCCTTTGATGCGAGTTGATAGAACGTCTTGCTTAAATCGCTTTGAATCGAGCAACAGATGCAACCGTTCGACAACTCGATCTGCTCTTGGTCCATCTTGACGATCAACTGTTCGTCGATATTCACCGACCCGAGCTCGTTGACGATGACGAGCAACCGCTCGTCCGTCGCTTCTAGCAAGCGATTCATATAGGTCGTTTTTCCGGCGCCTAAAAAACCGGTCACCAATTGCACGGGAATCATGTACTGCACCTCACCTTATAAATTTTCGTGAACTCGCGCCCATTTCTCATAGCGCGCATCCAGCAAGTCAATCAAATGAAGCATCCATGCTTCTGTCGTGACCGGTAACACGCTCGAGCCCCACTCGCGCTTGCCGTGGTGGGATAAAATCATATGCCAAATCCGATGATGGGCGTCGAGCGACAACGTGACGCTTGCGGCCTGTTGACTCTTCTCGAACAACAGTCCGCCGTACGGCATATGTCCGATCAAGCTTCCCATCGGATTGATCGAGATGCCGGTCGTCTCACTCGTACCGTTGACCGAGAACAGTTGCTCGAACCGTTTCGGGGACGACAGCAAGTGACTGTACTCGAACAACTTGCCGATATCATGGAATAAAATCCCGAGCGCGAGTTCGTCCCAACGGAGCGGCTCCTTCAATTCTGCGATGGCCTCGCAGGCCGCATAGAGCGACTCGAACGTGCCCCGGAACGCCTGTTCAACTTTTACACCGTTCATCGTATTCCATACGTCTACTTTGTGCAACTGCTCGGCTTCTTTGATGACCCGGAACGCCATCGCCAAATGGTCGTCCTGTTCTTGGATGCGATAACCGAGTCGAAGCATACAGACCGTGTGCTTCAAGAGGCCGCCGACATAGTTATGATGATGATACAGTGCAGCCGGTGCGAGAACGAAATCGTCCCAATAGCGGTCGAGTAGCGACATCGCGATTGCTTGATAGTCAGGCGAGAGCGTCGACAGAATCGCGAACAGCTCGTCGGCGTATTGATCCATCGTCTCGTCTCCAGGAAGACCTGGCAACAATGAGACGGCCTCGTCCCGGGCAATCGGTTTGGCCCGGTCGATTGTGATTGACTTGGCGCCGTCCGGTTTCGGATAGACGTCGATTTTCCCTTCAAGCTCGATCACACCAGACTCGTAAATCGGTAACAGCTGCTCTTCGTTGCCACGCAACCATTGCTTGGCACGGATGAGTCCGCTCGATGTCGTCAAATTCAGTTGCAGCCATTTGGCACCCGATTTGCCTTCTCTCACTTCGACTGTACTGACGAGCGCTTTCGTCTGGACCGGTGTCCCGTCCGTAAGGTCAGTCAATCGCGTCGACGCTTTTTCGACGGTCGGGAGTTGGAACCGCGTCCGGTCGAAGCCGCTCCCCGTGATCGGATCAATCTGTTGGTAATAATTCATATACAATCCCCTCCTTCTTCTCTTTGCCCATTGTATCGTGTTTTCCACTTCGAGGCGAACATACTTTCGTTATAGGTCATGAAGTTCCCTAAATTATATTGAAAGCGCTTACTATAATTGATACGATAAAGATAGCTAGATAAAGGGGGAACTCACATGATTTCATTGGTAGATACGTACGAACGATTGATCGCAACAGGGGAAGCGACACGTTACGCCACTACGCATTCAACAATCGCCAGCATATTACAGGCATCGACTTGCCCGGTCTCACATCACGAACTCGTCGCGGCAGTCTCAGGACATGCCGGCAACCCATATACGCCGGACCTACTCGTCGACTCGGTCATCGAACATGAGATGAAAGGCGCGATGGCCGTCCTCGTCGTCGCCGGCTATCCGATTCAAACACCGCTAGCCAAAGCCGTCGTCTTATCGGCGTTCGCTCGCACGAACCGGATGAATATCGAGAAGCTGAAAGAACTCGGCCATGCCGACCTACTCGTGCGCATCCAGTCGGCCGAACGGTCATGGAAACGAACGTATACACACTTATACCGCTCGGCACCGAGCCAGCTCTGTGACCAACTCGACTCACTCCTCGGCGGTTGTGCCGTCCATCGTGTGCTCGAAGCCATCGATTTCGATTCGAACGTAAAAACGGCATAAAAAAAGAGCGGTCCCCGGGCCGCTTCTTTTTTTATGCCGTTCATTAGCCTTCTGTCACTTCAACCGCTTCCGGTTCGAACAATGTGACGTTCCGTGCTGGTGAGAACGTTGAAATCGCATGTTTATAAATCAACTGTTGGCGCCCTTCCGATTCGACGATGACCGTGAAGTTGTCAAACGATTTAATGACTCCCCGAATTTGAAACCCGCTGACTAAAAACACGGTCGTCGGCACCATTTCTTTACGTAATTGATTCAAAAAATGGTCTTGAATGTTATAGCTAGCCTTCATGTTGCATTCCCCCTAGTCTATGTCTCTTTGAAATAATCGGAATTTTCGAAAAAACTCCTCAACTTCATCATAAATATTTTGATACGATAGTTCAAATGATTTTCGTCCCATATCGACCCAAATCCCATTAAATTGATGACGGAACCATGTCAATTGACGTTTTGCGAACTTGCGCGTGTGCTGTTTGAGCGTCTCGCTCATCTGCTCTCGGGTCATCAATCCATCAAGATACGGAACGACTTCCTTGTAACCGATGGCGCGCATCGCTTGCGTGTCCCGGTAACCAGCCGCGAGCAAGCGCTCGACTTCCTCGATGAGGCCCGCTTCGAGCATCAAGTCGACACGATGGTTGATGCGCGAGTAGAGCACGTCCCGGTCCGCATGCAAGATGAACAGTTTATAGGCGTAATGTTCCGACGGGAGGCTGTCCATCGCCTGGGCGTCGCCTTGGAGCGCGACTTCAAGGGCCCGGATGACGCGGCGGACGTTATTCGGATGAATGCTCTCGGCCCGTTTTGGATCGAGCGATTGCAGACGCGCATGCAGCGCCTCAGGTCCATCCGTCTCAGCTTCTAACTCGAGCGCTTCTCGCAATTCGTGATTGACCGGTCGTTCTGTGAACTCATAGTCATAGAGAATCGCACGGATGTAGAGACCTGTCCCGCCGACCAGAATGGGCAATTTTCCGCGCGCATAAATATCATCGATCGCCGCCCGGGCCAACTTTTGGAAAGTGGCGACGCTCATCGCCTCGTCCGGGTCGCATATATCAATCAAATGATGCGGAACCCCTTCCGCCTCCTCGACCGTCACTTTTGCCGAACCGATATCCATCCCGCGGTACACTTGGACCGAGTCGCCCGATACGATTTCACCGTTGAACACTTTGGCGAGCTCAATCCCTGTCTTCGTCTTCCCGACAGCCGTCGGTCCGACGAGGACGATGACTGGTGTCTTTTCCATCCTTGTCACTCCTCAAACGAAAGACCGTCCCTTAAAGGAAACGGCCCGTTAAATTCTTCTTTTAATTGTATCATCAAACACGACCGCAAACAGCATCCATCCGCATAATAATAGTCCCATCAGTAAAATTAAGCCGTCACTCATCCGAGGTCGCCTCCTTTACGTATCTCATTCCCACTTTTCACATTTTAGACACAAATGAATGCGCAAAAAAACGACGCTCCCAAAGGAGCATCGTTCATTGTGTCACTTCTACTAACCGGCGCTGGCGCCACATCGTCAATCCAAAATAAAGAATCGCGGTGCCGCTCGCGGCCCACCACATAACGCCATAGAGCGGCGTCATCAAATTCGCGAGACCGAACAGTGCCGGAATAATCAACGTCAACCAGGCGAGCACGAATGCGACCCGGGCCGTCAATCCGTCAATCTGGCGCCCAAGGCCCATTCCCATAAAGAACAGTCCCCACAAAAGCGACCAGAACAACCATGTTACCGCGCCCATCATATCACCCGTCGTGAATCCGATGATCGCATAGAAGATGGCTGAAATCGATACGAAGAGCGAGAACCATCCGACGCCACGTCCGTCCAAATTGAATAGGAACGTCACACCGACGTACAAATACGTGAACGCGAACAAGTAGATGCTCGCATATCCAAACATCTCCGCCGAACTCGCCCCGATGACGAGCCACGTCGCGATAAACGTCTGCAACAGGCCTGTGAACAGACTAAACACACCCGCACTCTTAACGTCCACTTTTCCAAACAAAACGAGGCTGTTGATGAACAGTGCCACGCCTCCAAATAATAAACTTATATTTCCCACACTCATTGCTCCTTCGTACAGATGTCTGACGTCTAATTTTATCTACGTCCACTGTAACGTGAATTCGCTTTCAGTGCAAGCGGAGAAATGGACGTTCACCGACTCGACAAACGTCACTCGTTTTCGAGCGTCGCAATCGCCTCGTCGATGCGTTCCTGTTCGTCTTCGGTGAACGTCGGAAACTGCGGATCAATGTCTTCTAACACGTCAATCATAACCGTCGAGACGATATAACGGGCATACCAGTCATCATCTGCCGGTAGCACATACCACGGGGAGAGTTCTGTCGCTGTGTTCGATAACATCTCCTCAAAGATGGCTTGATAATCGTCCCAATGCTTGCGTTCTTCGACGTCGCTGAACGAGAATTCCCAGTTTTTACTCGGATCTTTCAGACGTTCGAGCAAACGATCGCGCTGGACTTCTTTTGAGACGTTAAAGAAAAATTTGATGACCTTAAACCCGTTCTCATCTAAATATTGTTCAAAGTCATTGATTTGGCGATAGCGGACTTTCCATACCGATTCTTTATCCTCCTCATCCGGAATGACCTCTTCTCCGAGCAAATCATGGACGCGCGGGGCGATCACTTCCTCATAATGGGAGCGGTTCAAAATACCGACTTGGCCTCGCTCCGGCATGAGGTCATGCATCCGCCATAGATAGTCATGTTTCTTTTCCGTATCCGATGGTTTTTGGAACGCGTTCGTCTTCAACCCTTGCGCGTTCAGATTGGAAAAGATATAACTGATTGCCTCATCTTTACCGCCCGCATCGAGCGCCTGTAAGACGACGACGACACCTTTTTTGGCTTCGGCATATAGTTTCCAATGCAACTCTTTCAATCTTTCGACGCTCTCCGGAATCAGCTCGTTTTGCAACGTCTCGTCCGATGGGCGGTCCTTGATCGTGGTTGGGTAATCGTCCAGACGAATCCCGTTTTTATGGTCAATGCGAAATGATTGAATGTCCATATATCCTCCTTGATTGCGACAAATTTTACGTACAATCTGTATTTACCCTATTCTTTCAAAAAATAGCGACAAAAAAATCCTTTCCGCCGAAGCGAAAAGGATTGAATCACGTTTAGTTGATGCCGACCGCATCGAACGATTTCGCCGCTGCGACTGCTTGCGTGCTCGTCGCACCATGCAAGTCTTTGGCCGATTGAACGACCGCTTGACGTAGGCTTGAGAAGTTCGAAGTCGGTGTCAAGTAGACGGTGAGGGCACGGTAGTAGATGTCCCCCATCTCCATGACGCCGATACCTTGGACCGATACGCCGTAGTGTGAACCGCCGCTCGCCAAGAGGTAAGCTGCTTTGTTGACGATTCCCGAGTTGATGTGGACGCCGCCGTTATCTTGTGTCCCTGTGTAACGGACCGAGTAGTGATCTGGGTCACCGTTGGCCGCTGGATTGGACATTGACCGAAGACCGTCACCGGCGATGCCAGGCGTATAGATGTCTTCCCCGACCAACCAGTCGAAGTTCGAGCCGACGCTATACTCCGCGACCGTACCGAAGATATCGGATACCGCCTCGTTGATGGCGCCCGATTCGTTCTGATAAATTAAACCGGCCGTATATTCTGTGACCGCGTGTGATAATTCGTGAGCGACGACGTCAAGTGCGCCAGAGAGGTACGTGAACGTTTGCCCGTCACCGTCACCGTACACCATCTTGCTGCCATCCCAGAACGCGTTGTTGTAGCTGCGGCTATAGTGGACCGTCGAGTTGAGGGCCGCACCGTTGTTGTCATAGCTGTTACGACCGTATGTGTTCTTGAAGAAGTCATACGTCTTCGTTGCGTTGACGTGGGCGCTGACAGCGGCACGGTCGTATGTCGTGTTCAAGACGTTATCAACATCGGCCCAAAGTGATCCTGGAAGTCGAGTCCGGTTTCCGGCGTCATACGTATAGATGCCTTTACCGCGTGTCGAGTCTTGGAGATAGTAGTATGAACCGCTCTTCGTCGTCTTGAACGTTTGGCTCTGACCAAGGACGTCGATTCCTGTTCCCGTAAACGTCGTACCTGTGACACCATTCGCCGGTTTGGCGTGTGCCAATTGGTTGTACTTGTTCAATACTTTCCCGCTTGCCGCATCGATGAAGTACGTCCAGCGTGACGGCTCATCCGCATCAAGAATCGTCCCGGTCACTTCATACGCATAGACCGCCTCTTCCCCGTTCGGATAGACGACGAGTTCCGCTGCCGGCTCAAGCTCGTATGCGCCTTTGTGGCCGACAAGCTCTTTATAACGAGCGACCGCTTTTTGTTCGTTCAGTTTGATCGATTTATGTAATCCTTTGAGTTGTTTCGTGTCATCGACGACCGTTTTCAATTGGCCATCGTTATCGACGACACCGACGACGATTCCACCGAAGACCGGCACTCCGTCAACCGTCTGTTGTAATTTGACCACTTGTCCGACTTTGTCACGCTTCGATTCGAGCGTTTTGAATTCGCCTTTCGCTTTCGCATACTCTTTGACGATTGTCGTCGGAGCCTCGTTCGATGGTTTCGTCAACGTGCCCGACTTGAGCTCCGCCGCGCCGACAAGTTGCGGCACGAGCAAGACGCCTGCGATGAGTGATGTAGATAAAACTTTTTTCATGTGTGTTTCCCTCCTTATGTGGTGTCTCCTACTTTACATAGTTTCCCACATTTAATGTATCCAACTTTTTAATTATTTTGACAATTCAAATTATTAAGACATTTGAACTAACCCATCATTTTCTCTAGTCGTATCAGCCGTAACAAAAAAAGCGTCACCGTTGAAGGTGACGCCAGTCATCAATAGACATCTTTTTGTGTGAAATGGTAGAACGCATACGCGAGAGCCGCTAGCGACCAGACGAATATGACGATGAGCGAGAACGGTAATGTCATCCCCTCGATCGGTGGGGCTTGCCCCTCGAGATAGGTATGAAGACCGAAGTTGACGTTCACCAAATATTTCGAGCTGTCCCAATTCGACCCGAGCGACGTGAGGAGCGGTCCTGAAATCAGGACGGCCATCATGATCCCAATCCCAGTCGCCGTATTTTTGACGATGACTGAGATCATGAGTGCGATTGTCCCGACGGCCGCGACGACGAACCAGGATAGGCCGACTGACATGAGCAAATATTGCCACATCGGCAGCGTATGGACGAAGTCGGTCGAGAACGTCCCGGTCGCCGAGGCTTGGAACCCAGTCAAAATCGGCGCGGTCCATCCGTCCCAACCGAGCACGATGCCAGAGATGACATAACTGACGAGTGCCGTGATGAAGATAAGAATCGACGTATACAGCAGCGTCGTCATCCATTTAGCAAGCAAAATCTTAAAGCGCCTTACCGGACGGGACAACAGCGTCTTGATTGTGCCATCATTATGCTCACCGCTGACGATATCGGCCATCAGGACGATGATGAAGAGTGGGAGCACGAGCGTCGTCCCTTGCGAGAAGAAGACACGCATGAACGTCGGCGCCCCAGGATAGTTCGGGTTAATATCATTATCTAAGTAATATTGATTCTGTTGGACCTGGAATTCCAAAATTTGACGGAACTCATCCTGAACGTTCGCCGAGGCGAGCCGGTTTTGCGTATCAACGATCTCTTGCTGTAAATCGACACGCCAGTCGATCGTTCCTTGTTCTTCCCGTTGTTTTTCGATCTGCCGGTAGTTGGCATACGTGAACATCGAGACGAGCACGATGAGAATGGTCGACACGACGAGAAGCCGACGTTTCTTATGAATCTTTAAGACTTCGTTCCGAATGAGGCCAAGGATTGACGGATTAGACAATATGGTCACCCCCGGTCAATGAGATAAACAATTCTTCTAGCGTCTGGACGCGTCGTTCGAGACCGAACACGTCGACGCCTCGATCGAGCAAGTAGCGATTCAATCGGGCCGTATCTTCCAGATTCATCGAGACCCGAATCGTCCGTTCATCGACAACGTCGGCGTGATCAATCGACTCGAATCCGCGGATGATCGGCAAGACTTCAAAACTGTCGGCCACGTGGACATCGACCGTCGACGCCAACTCATGAATCAGCTCCTCGACCGTGCCGACTTTCACGATTTTCCCGCGCGACATGATGGCGACACGGTCCGCGAGCAGTTCAATCTCGGCCAAGATGTGGCTCGAGACGAGGACGCTCAATCCTGTCTCTTCAACGAGACGGCGGATGAAGAGTCGAAGGTCACGAATCCCCATCGGGTCGAGCCCGTTCGTCGGTTCATCGAGAATCAAGACACGGGGATTGTTCAACATGGCCTGAGCGATGCCGAGCCGTTGCCGCATCCCGAGCGAGTAGGTCTTCACTTTATCATCGATTCGTGCCGTCAAATCGACGAGATCGATCACTTCTTGAATCCGGGCCTCATCGACACCGGGCAACATCCGCGCGAAGGCGTTCAAGTTCTCACGCCCGCTCATGAACTTGTACAGTTCCGGATTCTCAACGATGGCGCCGATTTGATTCATCGCCTGAACGAATTGACGTTCGACGCTGAACCCACAAATCGAGACGGTCCCGTTCGTCGGCTTAATCAATCCGACAATCATCCGAATCGTCGTCGTTTTACCGGCCCCGTTCGGTCCTAAGAAGCCGAACACTTCACCGGGGAACACATCGAACGAGATGTCATCGATGATTGTTTTTTTACCGATTACTTTTGTCAAATGGTCTATCTTCAATGTTGGTTGCATCATCTCACCTCTCCTACATTCTATCGGACTCGATCGCATCTGTCCTATTCGAACATTCACATAGGGCAGGTTCACACTTATTTGATATGATAGTTCTATAGAAAGTGAGGTCATCACATGAAAAATGGGAAATGGTATATGTTTTTAATCGGTTCTGTCTTCTTGACGGGCATCGCCCTATACGGTTTATGGATCGGTTACCAAGATATCGTCAATCCGCCGGAACGGACACTCTCGGTCAGCGAAGATACGAGACCCGAACCGGTCGGTGATGTTTACGTCGCACTCGGAGATTCATTGACACGCGGGGTCGGCTCTACATCAGGTGCGGGCTACGTCCAACCGGTCGGTGAAGCGCTCGAAGAGAATGATATCCGTACGCAGAATCTGGCCGTCTCCGGCGCCCGGACGGAAGACTTATTGGCGCAGCTCGAACAACCTGAAGTAAGACGCACGATTGAGAACGCCCGCTATATCACGCTCACGATCGGCGGCAACGACTTGTTCAACCGCGGCGAGAACGTCGACAATTTCGAATCGGTCGATATCGAGCAAGTCGTGACCGATGCGAAGACGAACTTGAATGATATCTTCGAACAAGTTCGCGGATTGAACGATACGGCGCAAATCGTCTATATCGCGCTCTATAACCCGTTCCAAGAGAACGAGAACGGTGAGGCGTTCAATCAATTGATTCTCGACTGGAACGCCTCCGCGGCCACGTTCGGCAACGCGCAACGCATCGATGTGATCGATCCGTTCGCTTACGTCTCGGACGTTGGCCGTGACCTTGCGACCGACCAGTTCCATCCGAGCGACCGGACATATGAGAAGTTAGCCGAGGACGTATTGTTCATCCTCGAATAAGCAACATGGCCTGATCGTCGCGAACAGGCCATTTTTCATCGTTCATATTTGACGAGCCAGCTCTCCCCGTCTCGTGTCATCATCGTCCCGAACCAGCCTGCCTTCAATAAGGCGACTTGTTGCTCCGTCTCGCCCATATCGAGCCACGTCGTGTCACCAGTCGGGCGCCAGTCGCTGTGCAGTTCCTTCATAAAAATGTAGCGCAGCTTTCCGCCATATTTCGGTTTGAGGGCACCGATGCGAAGGCCGAGGGCGAACTTGTCCTTCAGGCTCGGGATATTGAAAGGCGCCACGGTCGCACAGACGAGGTCGAACCGACTGCCATGTTCAAGCTCTTTCATGAGGAGCCTACCGAGATGTTGTTGCAGACCGTAGCCGCGGTAGTCCGGATGGACGTTCGTCACTTCTTGATACAAGATGCGGTCGAGCGCATCAAGCGGATAACCGATGTCGTATCCTAGATGCTCTTCGTCGAGCGGCGGGATGAGCAGGGCTCGGAACGCAATCAACGTCCCTTCGTGATACGCCCCAATCAATGTGCGGTCGGTCAACAGCTTTACGAACTCCTCAGTCGTGAGGGACTGGTACTGGCTTCCTTCCGTCAATGTGGCCATGACGGCCTGTTGCACCGCCTCGACTTGTGCGAGCTCTGTCATCGTCAAATAGTTGACCTCGATGTCGAGGCCGTTATACTCACTGCGCCACATGGTCGACCCCTCCGATGACATACGTCGCCGTCGTCAGCCGTGACAAGACGGCCTCATCGACGTCGACACCGAGACCTGGCTCATCGGACAGGCGGATGAACGGCAAGTCGTACATCAAGTTGCCGATGTCTTCGGCGAAACGAAGCGGACCTGTCAACTCGACCGATTGGACGATTTTGCTCGAGAAGGCGACATGAAAGCCTGCACTCGAGGCGACCGACGACTCGACCATCGACCCGATTTGACACTCGATGCCCGACATTTCGGCCATATGCAAGAGTTTTTTCGCCGGGTAGATGCCGCCACACTTCATCAGTTTGATGTTCACTTTGTGGGCGGCCTGCATCATCGTCAACCGACGCATCTCCGTC
Organism: Exiguobacterium sp. s50; assembly: GCF_018618175.1. Lineage (NCBI taxonomy): Bacteria > Bacillati > Bacillota > Bacilli > Caryophanales > Exiguobacterium > Exiguobacterium sp. s50. Next base: position 32,640 of record NZ_JACSLP010000008.1, on the reverse strand, counting down.
ATGCCGCGCACGCCTTCATCAATCATGAGTGGCACCGAGATTTTCCCTTTCACTTCGACCATTCCTTCAAAGTCGTCAGCCTTGACCGGCTGTTCGACCCAATCGATGTGGAATGGCTCAAGCTGCTGCATCGCTTGCAGTGTCTTGGCGGCATTGACCCAGCCCTGATTGACGTCGACCCGAATCGGCACGTCGGGACCGACGGCACGCCGGACCGCCTCGACACGGCGTACGTCCGAGGCGACATCGACACCGACTTTCATCTTGACGGCAGTGTACCCATGTTCGATTTGTTCCCGAGCCTCGGCCGCCATCGCATCCGGGTCCCCGATACTGAGGACGTGTGTGACCGGGAAGGCCTCGTGATACCGGCCGCCGAGCAAATCATACACCGGAAGTCCGAGCTTTTTCCCGACGACGTCATGACAGGCGATATCGAGCGCCGCTTTCGCCGCTGGCACGTCACGGATGGCCCGGTCCATCACGTCGTGAATCCGTTCCATCTGCATCGGGTTTTCGCCAATCAAGAGCGGTCCGAGCACATGTCGAATCACACTGATTGTACTATCGAGCGATTCGCCCGTGACATGTTCATCGGCGACGGCCTCGCCATAGCCGACGTGACCACATTCCGTCGTCAATTTCACGATCACTGACGGCATGTCGTCATAACGATGATAACTGACGATGAACGGCACTTTTAACGGCAATCGAATCGCAAGCAATTCTAGCTTCTCTATTCTCATATCCATTCTCCTTTACTTCTTCTATGTCATTAGTTATATTGTCGTTAAATAGTCGTTAAATTGCAAGGAGGAGTTTTGATGTCCATCCATATCGCCATCGTCGGATCACACGAATTCGTGGAGACGATTCGTTCGCTCGGTTCACCAGAGGACGTCCGGTTCGCCTATCATCCGTATGAGCATCCGCACGAAGTGGCGACCATCGCTCAAACGCTCGGCTCGTTCGACGGCGTCTTTTTTTCCGGCTCGTTCCCGTTCGCCTATGCGACCCCTTATCTTACCAACGTGGCGGCACATCACGTCGTCCAAGACGAGACTGTCCTCTTGACGACGCTTCTCTATGCGACGCTCACCCACTCCGTGTCGCTCAATCAAGTATCAATCGATTTGGTCGAACCGAGACGACTGACGTCGATTCTCGACTCGTTCCCGAACGAACGGGTCGCCCCCGTTGTGATGCGTATCCATCCCGAACTCGCATTCGAGGACGTCATCGCTTTTCACGCCAGCCATCAAGCCGGACAAGCGAATCTGGCCATCACGAGCATCGAGCGCGTGCATCATGAACTCGTTCGTGCCGGATACAACAGTCAACTGATGATTGAGCCGACAACGACCGTCAGGCACCATCTCGATCGGTTGATTCAACAAGTTCGGCAACAGTTGGCCGATGCCGCCCAGTTCGCCATCATCCGTTACGAGACGAATGAGCAGACGTTGCATGACCATCTTGCCTCGGTCCGGTATCTGGGTGGACATCTCGAGTCCCCGCATGACCATAACATCACGGTATTGACGACCAAAGGTGAAGTGATAAACGCGTTCGATGAAGATACGCTCGCACCAAACGGGACGTACCTCATTGGAATCGGCTATGGGACGGACTATCAACAAGCGGACGAACATGCCCACATCGCCTTGTCTGCCGCGAGTGACGAGCGCATCCGTATCGTCGATGATTCGAAACGATTATCGTTCCCGACCCGTGACGCGCAGGTCCCGTATCGGGTGACAGAACAACTCGCCTTCGACTTCATCAAACAAGCCGGAGTCAGCCCCGTCAATATCGGGAAGATTTTACAATTCGCCAAACGCAAGCACGAGTTCACGGCAAAAGAGTTGACCGACTACCTCGACGTGACCCGACGAACGACGGAACGGCTCATCAAAAAACTTCATGGCGCCGGCATCGTCGATGTGATCGGCGAAGAAATGAGTTATAGCCAAGGCCGGCCCCGCGCCGTCTATAAATTCAATTTCCCGACCTCATGAGGCCGGGAAATTTTTCATTGCGCCGCTTGTTGGTCGATCGATGGTTCTGCCCTTAACACAGCAATCCGTTCAATCGTGAAACCTGTGAACGCATAGATGATTGAAATGACCGGAACGACAAAGTTTAGAATGGCGTATGGCGCATATTCGAACGCCCCGACGCCGAGTGTCCCGAGAATGAACACGCCGCACGTATTCCACGGGATGAAGACCGACGTGAGCGTGCCGCCATCTTCAAGCGCTCGCGACAAGTTCTTCGAATGAAGTCCCATCTTCTCGTAGGCACTGGCGAACATGCGTGACGGCACGACGATTGAGATGTATTGTTCGGAACATGATGCGTTCGTCGCGAACGCCGCTAAAATCGTCGAAGCGACCATTGAACCTGCCGTCTTCGCCAGTTTGACGATTTGATTCATGATGGACTGAAGCATGCCCGAGTATTCCAAGATGCCCCCAAACGTCATCGCGACAATCGTCATCGAGACGGTATACATCATCGCATCGAGACCACCCCGACTGAACAAGTTATCGACCAACTCATTGCCGGTCTCGATCACATATCCACTTTGGAGCGCGCCGACACTATCTGAGAGCGAGCCACCCTGGACGATGACTTGCGCCAAAAAGCCAAGGGCGATGCCGACGACGAGTGCTGGAATGGCCGGCACTTTTTTCGCGACGAGCGCGATGACGGCCAGCGGGATCACTAACAACCATGGTGAGATGACGAAACTGTCTTGCAAAATATCAAGCGTCTGGACGATTTCCGACGAATCCGTCGTCGTCTCGCTGAAGCGGCGGCCGAGCCACCAATACGCGCCAAGCGCAATGATAAGGCCCGGGATAGTCGTATAGAGCATGTGACGGATATGGACGAATAGGTCCGTATGCGTCAAACCGGCCGCCAAATTCGTCGTATCCGACAGCGGCGACATCTTGTCCCCAAAATAAGCGCCAGAAATGACGGCTCCGGCGACCATCGGTGCTGGTATCCCCATACTTAGCCCGATGCCCATCCCGGCGACGCCGATCGTCCCCATCGTCGACCATGAACTGCCGATGGAGAGCGCGACGACCGCACAGATGATACAAATCGTCACGAGGAAATAGGCCGGTGAGATAATCGTCAACCCATAATAAATCATCGTCGCGACGACGCCTCCCCCAATCCACGCCCCAATCGTCAAGCCGACCAAAATGATGATGACGACCGCCGGCAAAGCGAGTCGAATCCCTTTGTACATCATCTCTTCAATTTCTTTCCACTTATAGCCGTGTCGCCAGGCGACGAGTGCCGCCACCGCAGTCCCGATGATGAGCGGGATGTGTGGGCCTTGTTTTAATTGGACGATGGCTACGAGCATGACCCCGATCATGACAAGTAGCGGCAATACTGCCCAGCGAAGCTTCATGTCTACCTTGTTCCCCTGTTGTTCCATGTGTCTTCCTCCCCGATAGCGAAAGATTCTGAATTGTCGTTATATTGTCGCTAATAAGATGATGATAACGCTTACATTCGAGGAAGGCAATAAAAAAATGAACGGAAGCGCAATCGCCTCGTTCATTTCGTCAATCATGTAGCGTGTACGACCCGTCGCAACGTATCGGCGAGCAGGGCGGCCGCTTCCGGTAATACGTCACGATCGAACGTCATCTGTGGATGGTGAAGCCCTGGCGTCAAGTTGGCCCCGATTCCAATCATCGTCGCATCAAGTCCCGGCTGTTCGACCGTATAAAAATGAAAATCATCGCTACCTGACGTGATGATGCGATCGACGAGCGCATCATCCCCGAACCGCTGACTAATCGCTTCAGCCGCATGTCGGCTCGAACGCTCGCCAATCAAGGCGCCTGGTGTGAAATCTTGCCACTCCCAGTCGATCGTCACTCCATGTAGGACTGCAATCTGGTGCAACATCGTCTCGACGCGGTCGCGCAGCTCAAGCAGTTCCTTGTTCTGTTGGGCCCGGACATCAATCGAGAATGTCGCATTGCCCGGAATGATGTTCAAATTCTCACTCCCGGCCTGGACACCTGTCAATTTAATCGAATGCGGCTCGAACGGCGACAAGTAGATGCTTTTGAGCATCTGTTGAATCGTGAAGATGACGTCTAACGCGTTCTGGCCTTGATGCGGCCGCGCGCCGTGGGCGTCGTCCCCGCGGATGCTGCCTTTCAAGAAGAACGCGGCCCCGTGTTGAATCGCAGCCGCATATTGACCGCGTTTCAGTTCTTCGAGCGGACGCAAGTGGATGCCGTACAGCTGACTGACGCCTTGTAACGCCCCGTGTCGAATCATCGCGAGCGACCCGTTTCCTTGTTCTTCCGCCGGTTGGAAAATAAAGCGGACCCGTTTCGGCAAGTGCCCATGCCGCAACTCATCGAGTGCGCCGAGCACCATGCTGATATTCGCATCGTGGCCGCAAGAGTGGTTGGCTTGGAACGTTCCGTCGACTTGTTGCCAAAGGGCGTCGATATCGGCCCGGACAGCGATGACATCATCTCCTTCACCAATCTCGGCGATGACGCCGGTGACGTCGGCAAACGTCTCGTGACGGACTTGCCATGACGTCAAGATGTCGGCAATCGTCTTCGTCGTCTCGATTTCTTTCCAGCTCACTTCGGGATGGGCATGAAAATGCTCAAACCAGTTCAATACGTTCGTCGTCATAATCGATCCCCCATATTATGTACTTATATTTTTTTGACCCCTTTAATCAATACCCATTGCAACGGCAATCGGGCCCACGTCACCCATTTCGGGAGCGGCATCTTGCCGAGTTTCGATGGCTTGAGCGCCATATTGATATTGGCCGGAAAGACGGCGATCAAAAATGCGGGTAAGGTGCTCTTCACGAATCGTGTCCCTTTGTTCGTGAGCAACAGCGCGCCATAGACGACTTCGATGACACCGCTCGCTTGGACCATGAACCGTTTGAACGGCCATGATTTCGGGATAATCGATATGAATGCCCGTTCTTGGACGAAGTGCATGATGCCGGCCCCTAAAAATAAAACCCCATACAGTGTGCGAATCAATGGAATCCCCTCCTTTTTTCTAAGCATAACAAAAAAGATGGGCTATGTGCCCATCTTTACAATGCATCCCCATTCGCATTTTGAATCTCGACATCGACCGTATCGGTCTTGCCGTCACGAACGTATTCGATTGTGACCGTTCCGTCCGTATCCCGGATCAGTTCACTCCGAAGGTCGATGAACGACGAGACGGCTTGATCGTTAATTTTCACGATGACGTCGCGTGCTTCGAGTCCGGCCCGTGCGGCCGAGCTATTCGTCTGCACTTCGACGATAATCGTACCGGCCGTCACCGACTCCGGCAGATTGATTTGCTCGGTCAAGTACCCGGGTGGAAACTCGGACACGTCACGGAGCGACACGCCGAGCGATGGATGGTTCACTTCGCCCGTCTGTTCGATTTGGTTGATGAGCGGCAAGGCGATATCGACTGGAATCGAGAAGCCGACCCCTTCCACCGAATCGGTCGCAATTTTCATCGAGTTGATTCCGACCAATTGGCCCGATTCGTTAATCAAGGCGCCACCGGAGTTACCTGGGTTGATGGCAGCATCCGTCTGGATGACCTCGGCATTGAAATCGGCTTGTCCGTTCTCATCCGTATCGACCGGAACGAGACGGGACGTCGACGAGACGACGCCGCGCGTGACCGAGTTCTCAAACTGGCCGAGCGGATTGCCGATGGCGATGACAGTCTGTCCAGGCTTCAGTTCACTCGACTTCCCGATCGTGATGACGGATGAGACTTTGTCCGCATCGACTTCGAGCACCGCCAAGTCGTACGTGGCGTCACTGCCCATCAACTTGGCGTCCGCTGTCGATCCGTCATTGAATGTCACGGTCAAACGGTCAGCACCGTTGACGACGTGATGGTTCGTGACGATGTAAGCCGAGTCACCGTCTTTCTTATAGATGACACCCGAGCCGACACCAGCTTCGACCGATTCATTCGATAATCCGTTCGAAGCAAAATTGTTTACCGTCACGACGGCAGGTTGTGCGGTCGCGACCGCATCGATGACCGAGCTGTCCGCCGTCGTCGATGACGTCTGGACCGGTGACCCTTCCGACGTCACGTTCGTATCAGACACGTTCGTTGGGACTTGATCGATGAACGGGAAGGCGATGGCCCCAGTCAAGACAGCACCGATTACCCCACCGACAAACCCAGGGAACATCCGACCGACGAATGAAGGTCGGGCCGGTTGTGTTGCGCGCGACGGCTCTTGTCGTTGTTCGGACGAGCCAAGCTCGGTGTCGAGCCAATCCTCGCGGCGATTTGGTTCATTTGATTCTGTTGGACGATCGTTGCGTTCCATGTGTAATCATCTCCTATATGATGTTTCCTCTTTTGTTATACCCTTAATATAAGAGGCATAGTCATCGTTGTGCGGAAATGAGACATCGATTACAAGATTCTTCACAATTTGCGTCAATTGGGTCAGACGATAACGTTTTTTAACGTCCCGAGTCCCGTGATGCTCACTTCGATTGTATCCCCAGATTGGAGATAGACGGGCGGTTTAATCCCATGGCCGACCCCCGCCGGCGTACCGGTGGCGATGATATCACCAGCTTCTAGCGTCATCCCTTTCGACAACGTCCGAATCAACTCTTCAATTGGACGAATCATGTCCGCTGTCGACCCGTTTTGGCGTGTCTCACCGTTCACGACCGTTTGAATCACAAGTGGAAACGAGAGCTCATCCGGTGTGACGATATACGGTCCGAGCGGACAAAACGTGTCGAACGATTTACCGCGGAAAAATTGGACGTGCTGTTTTTGAACGTCCCGGGCCGTGATATCGTTCAAAATCGTATAGCCGAAAATATGGGCGTCGACGTCGTCGATGTCCCGTCCTGATTTCCCAATAATGACGGCGAGCTCGCCTTCGTAATCGAGTTGGTCGGTCAGTTCAGGATGACGTTCGACGACAGCCCCTGGTCCAACGACCGAAGTCGGAGCTTTCGTGAAGATGACGAGTTTGCCGGCTCCCGCCGTATCCATCTCTTTCACATGCTCTTCATAGTTCTTGCCGATACAGATCACGTTTTTGAGTGGTCGGTATGGCGCGACGAGCGTGACGTCGGTCAATGGGATCCGAGGTGCGACGTCCAAATCGACATCCGGTTCAAACTCCCGCGCGATGACCTCTAACAACGAAGTCGTATGTAATTGGTCACTGACGTCATAAACAAACTCCCCTGCCACGACACCGACCCTTTGCTCTCCTTCAACTTGAAAACTACACCATTTCATCAAAATTCCCCCTTTTTTGCTAGTATACAAAAAATCGGGACGCGACGGTCCCGATTACACTTTGTTCAAGAAAATAATTCGCTGATTGCTCGACCCCCGAAATCGGAGCGACCGGTCCATGAGCGGCTGTTCGAAACGACCGTCGACGAGCACATCGGCACGATCGAGCACACTGGTAACATGTTCATCGTCCATCGCTTGTAACTGTTCGAACGTATAGCCTGTATACACCCACACATTTTTCTGAAGTGCCTTGCACCCGTCGACGAGCCGGGCTAGTGCTTCCGGTTGCAGGAACGGCTCTCCGCCCGAGACGGTGACACCGTCCCAACCGGATTGTTCGATTCGAGTGAGCAGGTCCTCGACTGGTACGTCTTCCCCACCTCGCGGGTTCCATGATTCCGGATTGTGACATCCAAGACAGCGATGAGGGCATCCCGCCGTAAAGATGACCGTGCGAATGCCTGGACCGTCGACAACCGATTCGTCAAGTACGGATAGGACGCGCATGATGCTTCACCCTCGCTCGTTCTTCATCTCGTTTCGCCGAATTCCATCGGTCCATCGTGCCGACCAGATAGCCGGTGATGCGACGAATCCGTTCAATCTGCTCTTCCTCGCCACACGTCGGGCACGCGGCATCGATCGTTCCCTCGAGGCCGCAGTTACCGCACCGGTCGACGGGATGATTAATCGATCCGTAGCCGACGTTTTCGGTTCGCATGAGCCGGACGATTGCTTCGACCGCTTCCGGGTTATGGGCGAGCGACCCGTCGACTTCGACATAAGTGATATGACCCGCGTCACAGAGCGCATGGTACGGTGCCTCCAACCGAATCTTGTCACGAATCGACACTGACTGGTATACCGGCACATGAAACGAGTTCGTATAAAAGGCGCGGTCGGTGACACCCTCGATCATCCCGAACGCCTGCTGGTCCTTCAATACGAACTTCCCAGACAATCCTTCGGCCGGCGTGGCCAAGAGCGAAAAATTTAAATCGTGCTGCTCTGCCGCCTGTCTCATCCGATCACGTAAATGAGTGACGATATCGAGTCCGAGACGTTCCGCTTCCCGTGAATCGGCATGCGTGCCGCCTGTGAGCACGCGTAGCGCTTCGGCGAGACCGATGAAACCGACGGACAACGTCCCTTGCTTCAGTACATCCCGTAGCTCTTCTTCCGGTTGGAGTCTCTCGCTGCCCCTCCAGACGTGTTGAGCGTAAAGGAAGCGGAATTCGTCGGCATGACGCTTCGCTTGATAGTCGTACCGTTCGAGCAATTGATCGATGGCGACGTCGACGTAGGCGTCGAGCGTCTCATAAAATGTATGGATGTCCGAAGCGACGAGCGCCATCTTGACCAAGTTCAAGGTCGAGAACGATAAATTGCCTCGTCCGATCGACGTCTCGGCGCCGTGACGATTCCCCATCACTCGTGTCCGACACCCCATATAAGCCACTTCTGAGTCATGACTCCCATCATAATATTGCAAGTTGAACGGGGCATCGACGAAGGAGAAGTTCGGGAATAGACGCTTGCCCGTCACGCGACAGGCGAGTCGGAACAAGTCGACGTTCGGGTCGGTTTCATGAAAGTTGACACCCTCTTTTACTTTAAAGATTTGAATCGGGAAAATCGGCGTCTCCCCGTTACCGAGCCCTCGTTCGGTCGCATGCAATAACTCGCGGATGAAAATTCGACCCCAACGGCTCGTGTCGGTCCCATAGTTGATGGAGACGAATGGCACTTGGCCGCCTCCTCGCGAATGCATCGAATTAGCGTTATGAATGAACGCCTCACACGCTTGATACGTCGCTGTGATTGTCTCGGTCTCAGCGACTTCGAGAAGTTGCTCGGTCGACCATTCGACCGGAAGCTTCTTGAGCCGCTCGAGTTGACGTTCATACGTCTTTTCGACGTATGGCGCTAAATCGACATCGAACATCGGGAACGCTTGACCCCCGTGTTGCATATTCTGATTCGCTTGAAGAATGATCGAAGCGAGTGCCATCGCCGAACGGATGTCCTGGGGTGGTCGAATCGTTCCGTGTCCGGTATGAAATCCGTTCGTCAGCAACTCGCCGAGCGGGATTTGACAACACGTCGTCGATCCCGTCACGTAATAGTCGGCGTCATGGATGTACAAAAAGTTGTCTGCGACGGCCTGACGTGTCCGCTCTGACAACAAGTACATTGTCGACAGCTGTTTCGATACTTCCGAGGATAATCGTGCCAGTTTGCCAAGTGGTGATTTCCCGTCGACGTTGGCGTTCTCTTGTACGAGATCTTGATCTGGGAGAACACAGACATCTTCATAAAGCTGGAGCATGTTCACTCCGCATCACCTCACTATATATTGATAAGAATCGAGTTCATAACTCGATTCAATTCCATATATAGATTATGTCATGTTTGAGCATGGAGATGTGGAGTCTAAATTGTGAGCGTTGGTTGTGATATAAACGCAAAAACAGCCGAGCCCGCATATGGACTCGACCGTTCTTTCAAGTGATCAAACTTATAATTCTTTAGCCGGTTTCACGATTTTTAATTCAACTTCTTCTTTTTCCTCTGACTCTTGGGCTTCGCGCAAGCCTTTCGCGTTCAACCACGTATAAATCGCACCCATGAACAAGGCACCGCCGATGATGTTACCGAACGTGGCCGGAATCAAGTTGTGGATGGCGCCGGCAAAGCTAATCGCCTCAGGGTGTGGGACGACCAGCGTGAGCGCAAACAAGACGAAGTTGGCGATGACGTGATCAAATCCTGACGCGAAGAAGACGGCGACGAGGAAAATCATCGAGAAGATTTGAGCGAACTCATTTTTCATCTGTTTTGGTAAGAAAATCGCGAGACAGACCATCCAGTTACAGAAGATGGCACGGAAGAAAATCTCGACCGTCGTATGATGCATCTTGCTCTCGACGACCGAGAACAGCCAGTTGTCCATCCCGAGTTCTTGGATGACGCCGGTCGGGGCGAGCAACAAGGCGAACAAGACGCCACCGAGCGCGTTCCCGACGAAACAAAGTAACCAGACGAGCATCGTGTCGCTGAGCGTCGTATAGCCGCGTAACGTCGAGGTCGTGAAATACATTGTGTTCCCCGTGAACAGTTCGGCTCCGCCGTAGATGATCATGACAAGCGCGATCCCGAATGAGAACCCACCGATGAGTGTCGTGAACGGCGAATCGATCAAGTACATCCCGTTGACAACTTTAAGTGTGAAGATTGAAGCGAATCCGATAAAGATCCCCGCGAGCATTGCCCGTAAAAAGTATTCCATTGGCCGATAATGAATCATTTGCGAAGATGCCTGAGCTTTTTTTCGTAATGATTCGAGTGCATGGATTTCCATTGATGCCATGTCACAAACCCTTCTTTCTGTTTGAATGAACCCATATAATAAGAACGAACATGTGAAATCATTAACAATATAAGCCCGAATCCAATAAATTGCAATCGACCTTGGACCGTGTTGACATATTTTTCACATCGTAATCGTTTACATTTGTCGGATTTGTGACGAAAAAAACGACCCTTCGCAAAGGGTCGTTCGATACAGCTTATTCTTTGTCTGCAGACTTCTCTTCAGACTCTTCAGATGATGCCTCAGCCGACTCTTCTTCAGTTGCTTCGGCTTCACTTTCTGTCGTTGTGTCTGTGTCTGCCTCGAGCTCTTCAAGAGAGACCGGCTCGTTCACAGATGCGATTTGAAGCTCGCCATCCGAGACGATGTCATAGTCTTTGTTCTCTGGAATGTCAGCTACCGTGACCGAGTCACCGATACCGAGTCCAGAAACATCGAGTTCAATGCGTTCCGGAATGTTAGCCGGTGTCGCCGATACTGTAACTTTATAGAGCGTTTGCGCCAAGAAGCCGCCTTCTTTGACACCTTTCGCGTCACCGACGAGTGTGACGTCCGCTTCGACTTCCGTCGCTTCGTCCATCTTCACGGCCATGAACTCGACGTGCTTGTATTCGTTCGTGAACGGGTCAACTTCAGTCCCGTGAACGAGCGTGTTTACTTTCTTGCCGTCAATGTTCAACTCGATTAGCGCGTTGTCACCGTGGTCGCGGAGAATTTTGCGAAGTGCCATCTCCTCGAATGCTACTGGTGTGCTCTCGACTTTATAGCCGTAGACGACACCTAGTACTTTACCTTCTTTACGCAAGTTTGCGCGGACCGAACGTGGTCGTAATTCTCGTTTCGTTACTTTAAGCGTGTCTGCCATAATCTTTTCCCCCTACTGGTTTATCGATCATGTCTACATCTTGAGGGTGAGGCAGTGAAAAAGCCACCTCTCAACCTCGATGCGTTGAGTGACATGTGTATATTGTTCCCATAGGCACCCGGACATAAACGTTACAGCCGATTAAAAAAAGATTACAAGCGTGTCACATAACCCGTTTGAACAACTTCTCAAGTTCGTACGTACTCCATTTCACCAAAATCGGTCGCCCGTGCGGACACGTATACGGGGACGTCGTCTGATTGAGGTCATGCAGCAATTGCCGCATCATCTCATGGTTCAATGGATGGTTCGCTTTAATCGACCGCTTGCACGCCATCAAGATTGACGCGTCTTCCCGATATTTGGCGAGATTGACAGAGCGGTCCCGAATCGCCATCTCAATCAAATCGCGGACCGTCCCTTCCAAATCATGCTGCGGGTACCACGTCGGAATCTCTCGGATGAGGAACGTGTTGCCACCGAACGGCTCCAAATCGAGCCCCGCTTCTTTCAAGAGCGGAGCGACTTCTTCAATCGCGAGCGTCTCTTCTTGCGTGAACTCGAGTGTGAGCGGGAGCAGCAACAATTGATACTCTTTGTCTGGATTCCCGAGTTGCTCATAAAACAATTCGTATTTGATCCGTTCCTGAGCCGCGTGTTGGTCGATGACATACATGCCGTCCTCGGCGCCGCAGACGATATAGCTCGCATGCAATTGGCCGATGACGTCGAGCGGCGGCAACCGCTCTCCTTTCGTCTCAATTGCGTCTGATTCGACAATCGGGTCGGTCGGTGCAGGCGCTTCATTGACGAGCGGGGTCGGTGACCATCGACTCGGTGACGTGACAGGCTCACGTGGAATCGGATAGTTCCACGTCGGCGGTTCATCCGTGACAGGTGTCCGTTCGACCGTGAAATCAAGTCGCTCTTGTTCGGTCCGATTGACCGGTCGCTCTTTCGGTTTGACCGACGGGATTAAACGCTGTTCCCGGAGTGTCAGTTGGACCGTCTCGCGAATCAACTGGCACAGCTCTTTCTCTTTCGAGAGTCGGACCTCCCGTTTTGTCGGATGGACGTTGACGTCAATCAACATCGGGTCCATGTTCACTTCGAGGACGGCAATCGGATAACGACCAATCGGGAGTAACGTATGGTAGCCCTCGAGTACACTTTGGGTCAACGCAAAGTTCTTGATGCTCCGACCGTTCAAGATGAGCGTCACGTACTGCTTGTTCGAACGCGTCACTTCAGGCCGGACGAGATGGGCGCTCAAACTATAGTCGTTCGTCTTGCTCGACGCGGTGACGATTTGCGCTGCAACTTGACGCCCATAAATGGCGAGCATGACTTGCTTGATGTCGCCATTCCCACTCGTCCGCAGGAGTTCCTTGTCTTCATGGAACGCCGTGAGGCGAACTTCCGGGTGGGACAAGGCGATCCGGTTCAACGTATCGGTGATGCTCGCGAGTTCGGTCGCCGACGTCTTCAAGTATTTGAGGCGGGCCGGTGTATTGTAGAACAATTGACTGACCGCTATCTCTGTTCCGACGTTTGCGGCGGCCGGTGTTTGCGCCGTAACGACACCCCCTTGGAGCGTCATCTCAAATCCGTCCTCTTCAGTTCGGCGTGACTTCAATGTCACATGACTCACTGAGGCGATAGACGCTAAGGCCTCCCCACGGAAGCCGAGTGTGCGAATCCGGAACAAGTCGTGCTCGTCCCGGATTTTGCTCGTCGCATGACGTAAAAAAGCACGCGGGGCGTCCTCTTCATAAAAACCATGCCCGTTATCCCGGACTTTAATGAGACGTATCCCGGCTTCCTCCAAATCGACTTCGATTTTCGTGGCACCGGCGTCAATCGCATTCTCGACGAGCTCTTTCACGACCGAGGCTGGGCGTTCGACGACTTCCCCGGCAGCGATTCGGTTGGCCAGTTGTTCCGGTAACTCTTGAATGATTCCCATTGACTCACCCCTTCTTCGCGGATTGTTGGAGCGCATAGAGCGCCTGCATCGCCTCAATGGGGTTCATCGCCAGCAAATCCAGGTCGAGCAGTTGTCGTTTGATGTCGTCTTCCGCCTCAAATAGTGACAGTTGGGCCACAGGTTCAGCCGGAGCCGGCTGTTCTACAGCTGCCCGTGCCGGTTTCGGTTCTGTCTCGAGCTCAGACAAAATCGTTCGCGCCCGTTCAATCAAATCAGGCGGCAAATCAGCGAGTTCGGCGACGTGAATCCCGTACGATTTGTCGGCCCGTCCCGGATGAACTTCATGCAGGAAGACGACACGTCCGTCCCGTTCAATGGCACGGACGTGCACGTTCTCAAGGGCTGGAATTGTGTCTTCGAGCACGGTCAACTCGTGGTAATGGGTCGAAAACAATGTTTTCGCGCCGATGGTGGCCGCGATATATTCGACGATGGCCTGTGCGAGCGCCATACCGTCATACGTCGAGGTTCCTCGTCCAATCTCATCGAGAAGGATGAGACTATCTGCTGTTGCTTCCGTCACCGCCTGACGTGTCTCCGTCATTTCGACCATGAACGTCGACTGTCCGCTCACCAAATCATCGGCTGCCCCGATGCGGGTAAAGATGCGATCGAACAAAGGAAGTTCGGCCGCTTCGGCCGGCACGAATGAACCGATTTGATGCAGGATGGCAATCAGTGCGAACTGACGCATATACGTCGATTTACCGGACATGTTCGGTCCGGTGATCAAGAGCATGCGCCGCGTGTCATCGAGCGTCAAGTCGTTAGCGACGTATTCACCACGAGGCAATACCGTTTCGATGACCGGATGGCGTCCACGATCGATTTGGACGTGCTTCGACGTCGTCGGCCGGACATAGTCCCGTTTTTCGGCGACAATGGCGAGCGCGAGCAGGACGTCGAGTTCACTTAACGAGCGGGCCAGTTGTTGAAGTGGTTTCGTCTCTTGTTTGACTTCTTCACGTAACGTGACGAACAAGTCATATTCAAGCGTACAGCTCTTCTCCTCGGCACCGAGGATGAGCGCTTCTTTTTCTTTTAACTCAGGCGTGACATAGCGTTCGGCGTTCGTAAGCGTCTGTTTCCGTTCATACCGCCCCTCTTCGAGCAAGCGCGCATTCGCTTTCGTCACTTCCAAATAATAGCCAAAGACACGGTTATAGCCGATTTTCAGCGACTTGATGCCGGTCGCGAGCCGCTCTTGTTGCTCGAGATTGGCAATCCACGTCTTCCCGTTCGCTTTCGCCTCGAGCAGTTCATCAAGTTCGGCCGAATAGCCTGAACGAATCATGCCGCCTTCTTTAATTGAGATGGGTGGTGTCTCGACGAGCGCCGCCTGAAGTCGTTCCGATAGCGCGTCGAACGTGTCGAGCGTCGCATCGATGTGATGCAATCGCGTTGCCGTGACATTCGCGAGCAACTCTCGTACCGCTGGAATGCGTTCAAGCGTGTTCCGCAACTGGACAAGGTCACGTGCGTTGGCCGTCCCGTAACCGACTTTCGCGACGAGCCGTTCGATATCGTAGACGTGACGTAATTGCTCCCGTAATTGATCGCGGAGCATGAAATCATCGACTAAATTTTCGACGGCATCTTGGCGTTCACGAATCGCCTGTTCCGTATAGAGTGGCTGTTCGAGCCAACGTTTCAATAGTCGTCCCCCCATCGCTGTCGTCGTCTCATCGAGCAGGGCGAGAAGTGATCCTTTCCGTTCCCCGGACCGGGCCGAACGGAACAGCTCCAAGTTGCGGGCCGTATTCGCATCGAGTTGCATATGGGCCTCAACCTCATAGGCGACAGCGGGCTGCAAGTGATCGAGGGCGCGTTTTTGCGTCCGCGTCAAGTAAGCGAAAAGGAGTTCGAACGCACTTACTTGCGCCTCGTCGCGGGCGCCGCTCGACAATGAGCTCGCCAATCGCTCTGTCTGCACCGACAGCGGAATGCCGAGTGATGAGAGATGGTCTGCCAACTCGGCGTCATCAACGATGATTTCACTCGGGACCAACCCTTCGACTTCGCGTAGGACGGCCTCGCGCGACGGTAAGGTCGTCAACCAAGATTCACCTGTCGTCACATCGCCGCGGGCGATCCCAAAACGGTCTGCGACGTTCACGACCGATATTAAATACCGGTTCTCTTTCTCACCGAGCGCGGCCATATATGTACCCGGCGTGATGACTTGAATGACTTCACGTTTGACGAGTCCTTTCGTCGCTTTTGGATCTTCCATCTGCTCACAAATCGCCACGTTGAACCCTTTTTCAATGAGTTGCTCGATATAAATCGCAGCGGAATGATGCGGGACCCCGCACATCGGAATCGGGTGCTCGGCGTTTTTTCCGTTTTTCGCAGTCAATGTCAATTCGAGCTCTTTGGCGACGATTTGAGCATCTTCAAAAAACAGCTCGTAAAAGTCACCGAGCCGGTAGAAAAGAAAGGCGTCTGGATAATCGGCCTTGATTGAAAAATATTGTTTCATCATCGGGGTTTGATGTATCGTTTCCATTCGTGTTCACCTCTAGAAATTAGAACAGCTGACCAAAGGCCAGCTGTCTGTTTGTTAGTATCCGCAGCCGCCGCGTGATTTCTCCGCTGCCATGCCGCTTCCTGTTTTACCGGCGAGAACGTCACCGTCCGTCGATTCGATAATGCGATCTGTCACCGAGTTGGCGAGTGTGACCGTCACGTATTGAAGCAAATCGTTCACTTCGACTTGCGTCTCTTGGAACGCCTGAACGACCGGAATCGAATCGAGTTCGTCCATCGCCTTGTCGATTTTTAGCTCGACTTTGGCGAGTGCTTCCGTCTTCCCGTAGTGCTTGCAGTTGACGGCTTCTTTTTGTAAGTATTTGATACGCTTAATCAACGTTTGAACGCGCTCACTTTCGTTCACTTTCGTTTCCGCTTCTTTGAAGCGGGCCACTTCCGGCGTGCTCGCCAATAAGTCGGCTAATTCTCTCGCTTTTTGAATCACAGTTTGATCAGTCACCATCGTAAACCCCTTTGCTCTCTATGATTGAACGCACGTCTTTACGCACGCAAGTATTCCTCATCATTCTACCACGAACTTATGGCAAACGGTACCGCATCGATTCACTTCGAGACGGTCGCCGTCCGAACCATATCGACGTGGGGAATCCCATCCTCTAAGTACTCCTCGCTCGTTCGTGTGAACCCAAAGCTTGCATAGAACGGCTCCACGTACGTTTGCGCTTGCAAATACAAATCGCGATCCCCAAAGTCGGCCACGGCTTCTTGCATCAAGCGCCGCGAATGGCCTTGTCCCCGATGCGTCGATTTTGTGACGACACGACCGATGGCGATTGGCGATTCATCCTCGAGGACACGTAACGCCGCAATCGGGCGACCGTCTGCCTCAATCCAGTAATGGACCGCCGTCACATCTTTCCCATCGACTTCTTGGTACGGGCAATCTTGTTCCACGACAAAGATTTCGGTGCGGAGCGCCAATAACTCATAGAGCTCTCTCGTCGTCAATTCGTCAAACCGTTTTTTCTGCATCTCAACTTGTCCCCCTCATAACTTCGAACCGAGCGCTCGGGCGACGTGGAGCCCGCTCGTCATCGCCCCAATCGTCCCGGCACCTGGAAACACCGTGTCGCCGCAAACGTAAAAATTCGGAAGGTTCGTCCGATAGCTCGCCGCATGGAATAACGCTTGTTGCGGTGTTTGGGCATATCCACCGACCGCACCGTGCGGACGTTTCGTATATTTCACCCATGCCCCCGGTCCGCCCGGAAGCAACAACGACGATGTGCCTGTCCAACTCGGGAACGCCCGTCGCACTGCCTTGACGAGGCGCTCGGTCCATTCTGTCTCTAGTTTCTCATACGTCTCCTTGTCTTTCCAAGCCTGCCACTCCGACAAATCGATATGGGTCGAGACGGTCAATGTTCGTTCCGGCCGTTCGGTTCGGCGCGTATCGTCCGCATCTGACATCGAAATGAAGGCGTGACCTGACGGCAAATCATCACTATATACTTGTTGGAAGAGCGGACGTCCCGTGCACGCCGCTTCCGGTAACGTGACGTAAAGACTGAACGTCCCCCATTGCGACCGTTCTAGTTGACGGCCGTACTGTCTATGGAACTGTCGAGCCGCTTGTCCCGTGACCAACTGAGCGGTCGCCTCGAGCGGGATGGCCGACACGACGACATCGACGAGGTCGAGCCGGCCCCGGCGATCGGTCAACAACCAACCGTCAGCAATCCGCTCGATTTTAACAATTTGTCGTCCGAGAATCGTTTTTCCATCGTCTCTTCGAATCGACCGCTCCAACGCGTGGGCGAGTGTGTACAATCCCCCATCGACGTAATATGCTCCCTCATGGTAAATGGATAAAGCGACGGCCGCGAGCAAATGGCTCGCCTCGCGGGCACCAGTCTGCAAGCTATCGAGCAAAATCCCGTCGATAACCCGCTCGAACGCAGTCCCGTTCAATCGATGCCGTTTTAACGTTGTACCGAGTGGTCGATACAGCTTCCGGAACGACCGGAGCTGTGCCGGTCGAAACGCTCGTATCGCAACCGATGCGTCACGAATCGTTCGAAACGGCAACGCCGGTAGCGTCTCAAACAAAGGACGGATCGTCTCGAAATCGGTCCACACTTCATTCAAAAAAGCACGAATTCGCGGAGCGAGCTCTGGAAATATCGACTCAAGTTCTGCTAAAAACAGATCCCGGTCTTGAAGATAATGGACAGTCTGTCCGTCGAGATGAATCTGCATCACCTCGGTTAACGGGCGAACGTCAATCGTTTCACCTAAGTAGGACAAGACTCGCTCATGCAGGCCGCCCGGTTCAAATCCCATCCCGAGCGTCGCCCCGGCCGGGAACCGATAGTCCCCCCGTTCGAATTTCCCGGCACAACCACCCCATTCTCGTGACGACTCGTATACGGTCACGTCATGGCCGATTCGGCTCGCTAACGCACCCGTCGTCAATCCGGCAACTCCTCCACCGATAATCCCGATTCGCATGTTAATCCCCTCCTGCCTTCATCATACATGGCTTCCCGAAATCCGAGACATTTCAACGTGTTCCGTAGACATATTTCACCGGTCAGGCAGGGTTCTGCCGGTAGATGGCGAAAAAATCGATAAAGGACAGGTGAAACCATATGCGAAGTCGGGTCATCATTTATCTGCTCATTCCAATCTTGATTTTTATCGGTATTTTGATTACACCTCCATCAGAAGAATCACAAAAAGTCGCCACCATGACGGCTGTCAACATTCAAGAGATGATTCCGTATGAACGCGAGTACACGGCACAAAAAGTGTTACTCGAGGAAGCGAACGACGGCCGCGAGGCGATGATCGAGGAGTGGCGGCTCGAACGCGGGGCGCGCACGACTTATAGTTACGTGTTGCGACTTCAGGGGTTCGATACGGTGATTCAAGTTGATGCTGGGGCGGCCAACACACGCTCGGACGGCTATTATGCCATGCAGGCGCACAGCCCCGTCTTTGAAGCGGACGAACCGCTGTCGATCGGTTATCCGATTGTGCTCTTCGCTAGCGAGCAGCGGCTCGTACTGAACCAGATGGAAGTACGCGTCCTATACGAAGAGGACGGTGTCATTGAAAAATGGCGTATCCTAGAATCCACAGAATCTTAATGAAGGCGGAACTAATATGAATCTCACATTTCAACGGGCAACCGAATCACAACAAGCCGAAATTTATGCACTTGCAGGCGTCAATCGTGAGGAAGCGACCAACCACGTGTCGACTGATAGCCGAGAAAAGATGATTGAAGCGTACGAACATTCTGCAAAGTTCGGTGCTTATTTTCTCTGTCTCGTCGATGACGAGACACTCATCGGCTGGACGCAAATCGACAAAGCGTTCGATTATTTGACGGGTGCGGAGGTCGGTTGGGTGAACGACCTATATATCAAACCCGTTTTTCGCGGGCACGGTTATGCCAAATTATTGATGCAAGAGGCGCTCGCCACATTCAAACAAATGGGCTATACCGACGTGCGCTTGAACGTGTATGCGCATAATCAAACAGCGATGCATCTATATGAACAACTTGGCTTCTCCGACGTCAGCAAGTTCATGAAAATTGACATATGAGAGGCGAGACGTCATGCAAAAAATATTATTAATCGGTTCAGGCGGTTCGGGCAAGTCGACACTCGCCCGCGAGTTGGGCGCCCGACTCGGAATCGATGTTCATCACCTCGACGCGTTACTATGGAAGCCGAATTGGACACCCGCCACGCGACAAGAACAAATTGCCACGCAGTCAGCGTTGATTGAACGCGATTCGTGGATCATCGATGGGAATTACGGGGGGACGCTCGATTTGCGAGTAGATGCTGCCGACACGATTGTATTTCTCGACTTACCGAGGATCATTTGTACGTATCGCGTCTTGAAGCGCATGCTTTCCTATCGTGGCAAGACACGTCCGGACATGGGACCAGGTTGTGAGGAACGGTTTGACCCGAAGTTCTTGAAATGGGTGTGGGATTATCCGAAATCGCAACGCCCGCTTGTGATCAACCGATTGCAAGCCCTTCCTGATAACAAACAACTCATCATATTGCATTCACGGACAGAGGTTCGTGCCTTTATAACGCGCGTCGGCACGGAGCAACACCTATGATTCCTAAACTTGAACCAATCGTAGCAGCGAAGACGTTCGTCATAACGCGTTTCCCCAACTGTCGGGCCGCACTGCTCGCCGGGAGCGTCGTCCGTGGTCAAGCGACCGCGACGTCGGATTTAGACATCATTCTCTTCGACGACACGCTCGTCTCGTCTTATCGGGAATCGTTCATCGAAGACGGATGGCACATCGAGCTGTTCGCCCATAACTTAACGTCATATCGCGCGTTCTTCGAACAAGATTGCCGGCGCGCCATTCCATCGTTGCCGAGAATGGTCACCGAAGGCATCGTCTTGAAGGACACGAATATCGTCGAAGACATTAAACGTGAAGCGAGAGCCTTGCTCGACAGCGGGCCGGAGGCATGGTCAAACGAGACGATTGAGATGAAACGTTACTTTCTGACCGATACGCTCGATGACTTGATCGGATGCACTACTCGCGCTGAAGGATTATTCATCGCGAGTACCCTTGTCACGTTAGTCTGCGAGTTCATCCTGCGTACGAATCGACAATGGACAGGATCTTCCAAATGGACGTACCGCGCTCTCGACCGCTACGATGCGATAGCGGCCTGAAAACTCGTCGTGGCCCTTGAGGCGTATTATCAAACGGACGAAACTGATGCGCTCATCCGTTACGTCGATGAGACGCTCTCCCCCTTCGGCGGCCGGTTGTTCGCCGGATTCAGCTGCGGGAAATCAAACGAAACGTGAGGGTATCCCATGTTCTTTCTTCAAATGTCCGGTTTCCCTGGGTCCGGCAAATCGACGCTGTCTCGGGAAATCGCTCGACGACTGGATGCGGTCATCGTCGATTACGATGTCCCGAAGACGGCACTGCTCGAATCGACTTCACAACACCCACTTATGCATACGCTTACAATCGATATGAATCGCCCGTTCGAAGCGTATTTATCCGAAGTCATCGCTATCTCCAAGCGATTGATTGACCACCTGATGCATCCTGTGACTTTTTCCTGGATGTATTTTTTTAATCGTATTTGTATTTTTATGCTTTACAATTAATAATCATACATATACACTTAGTCTCATATCTTGAAGGAGGAATTCATACATGAAAAAGTGGGTCATTACAGGGGGATTAGTGGCAAGTGCATTACTAGCAGGATGTAGCCAAGAGACGACGGGCGAAGAGAAAAAAACACTCGTCATGGGAACGAGCGCCGATTACTTCCCATATGAGTTTGTCGATACGGCGAACGGAGACGAGATTGTCGGATTCGATATCGAGATTGCCGAAACGGTTACGGAACGCCTCGGCTACGAACTTAAAATTGAGGACATGGACTTCGGTAGCCTGCTCGGGGCACTCAACGCCGGACGTGTCGACTTCGTCATGGCCGGTATGACGCCGACCGAAGAGCGGAAAGAAAATGCCGCCTTCTCGGACATCTATTTGTCGGCGACGAACTTAGTCATGACGAAAGATGAGTCACTCGAGTCGATTGAAGCGCTCGCCGGCAAGAAAATCGGCGTCCAAACGGCATCGATTCAAGAGAACATCGCCAAAGACCAAGCTCCGGATGCAGAGCTCGTCTCATTGAACAAGATTCCAGAAATCGTTCAAGAGTTGAATACGGGTCGGATTGACGCGATGGTCATCGAGGACACGGTCGCCCAAAAATACTTGGATCAAGATGCCGGACTGTACACGTTCGCCTTGAAAGAAGATGGCGAGAAAGGTTCTGCCGCCGCCTTTAAATTGGAGGATGACCTTCGCGATCAGTTCAACGAGGAGTTGAACAAGATGATCGACTCAGGTGAAATCGACAAACTCGCCAAGAAATGGTTCTCGATGGAGCCGACGGAATGAGACAAGTCTCGCTACCGATTTATCCAGTCACCTATCCAGAAGGGTACCGTTTGAATCAAAACGAGAGCCAGTTCCCGGTGCCGTCCCGGTTGTATGACCAACTTGCGACAATCTCGTTCCAAGACTTGCATGAGTATCCGGTCCAACCGATTGACGAGTTGTTCACCCGTTATGCGGCCTACGCCGGTGTTGACCCGAATCAGCTGCTCGTCGGTTGCGGGAGTGACGAGATGATTCATGTCGTCACCCAGGCGCTGTTGGCACCGGAAGACGTCGTCTTGTCACCGAGTCCGGATTTCGCACTCTATCCAATTTTCACGACAATCGCCCATGGCCGGCACGTGCAAGCCGATGACCTTTCTTATGACGCACTCGTCCAGGCGATTACGCAACACGAACCGAAGCTGTTGCTGTTGTCGAATCCAAACAATCCGACCGGTAAATTGTGGAGCGTCGCCGAATTGGCCGAACTCGCAGGACTCGTCCCATATTTAATCGTCGACGAGGCGTATATCGACTTTTCGCCGAACTCGAGCATGGTGGCCCACCTTGATTCATTCACGAACGTGATTGTACTGCGGACGTTATCGAAGGCGTTTGGCTTAGCCAACGTCCGCCTCGGTTTCATGGTCACGACGCCTGAACTCACCGCTTATTTCCGTCAGTTCGTCCCACCGTTCAACATTAGCGGGGTCAGCGCGAAAATCGCCAATGTGTTTTTACAAGATGCTACGTATCTCGACGAGGCCATCTCTTGGCACGCCGACATGCGCGGACAGTGGACCGACTTGTTCGCCACCATCGGCCACGTCCATCCCGCCGAGGCAAACTTCATTTACGTCACGCTCGATGAGCCGGAGGCCGTTTGGGCCCACCTCGCCGCGCATGGGGTTCACACATCGAAACAACCGAACGGGATTCGCATCACGCTCGGCAATCAACAAGCCCTTGCCCTGGCACACGAGGCGCTCAGCATTTACGCAACCCAAACGACGAATTAATCAACAACGCTCCGACTGTTTCCAGTCGGAGCGTTGTTGTCATGGGATGAGTTTGATGACTTTTGCCGGATTACCCCCGACGACGGCACGAGCTGGCACATCTTTCGTCACAATGGCGCCAGAGGCGATGACAGCATCGTCACCGACCGTCACCCCTGGATTCAAGATGGCACCGCCGCCAATCCATACCCGATGTCCGACCGTGACCGGCTTCCCGTATTCAAGACCTGAAATCCGTTCAGTCGGGTCGAGCGGATGCGTCGCCGTATAGACGTGCACACCCGGACCGAGCATGCAATCGTCACCGAATGTGATCGGACAGATGTCGAGGAACACACAGTCAAAGTTAGCGAAGAACCGTTCTCCGAGATGAATGTTATAGCCGTAGTCGCATTTGAATGTCGGCTCCAGATAAAACGAACTCCCGGTCGAGCCGAATAGCTCCGCTAACACAGCTTTTCGGTCGTCGATTTCGTCGATGCCGGAACGATTGAATCGTTCCGTCAAACGCCGGGCCTGACGCCGGTCGGCGACGAGCTCCTCATCCCCTGCCATGTAAAGGTCGCCCCGAATCATCTTTTCTTTTTCTGTCATCTGCTTCTCCCCCTTTTCTTTTTTTAGTATAGAGGAATTTCTGACCAAACGGGGAATAGGAACATGACGAACTAGAGGAGGAATAGACAGATGAAACGAATTCTTGATTGCAGAGCCAGTGATTTCTTGACGTTCAACCGCTCGGATTTGATTGGATCGATTCGGAAAGCCGAGGGGCGGACCGTACTCGCCGAGGTCCTCCCGACCGTGCAGCCGCTCTATCCAGAAGTGACGAACGCCGAACTCGCTCGAGCGTTCGGAGCCGATATGATTCTATTGAATATGCTCGACGTGTTCCACCCGTACATAAAGGGTCTCGAAAGCCACGCCTTGTTTGGTAACGTACCGGGCGAGACGATGTCTGACAATCCGATTATGGAATTGAAGCGGCTCGTCGGTTTGCCGATTGGGGTCAACCTCGAGCCGGTCGACTTTTCCGAGAAATCGGAGGACATGTATGACGTAAAACAAGGACGGCTCGCGACACGGGAAGCGTTCGCCAGAGCGTCAGAGCTCGGTATCGACTTCATCTGCCTGACCGGAAACCCGAACACCGGGGTGACGAACGAGGCGATCGAGCAAGCCATCATCAACGCCCGCCAAGAGTTCGCTGGGGTCATCATCGCCGGGAAGATGCATCAAGCCGGCGTCGGCCGTGTACTCGATCAAGAGGCGTATGTCCGCTTCGCTGAGGCCGGGGCCGACATCATCTTGATTCCTGCGCCTGGCACTGTTCCCGGCGTCCGCGAAGACGAATTCTATGAAGTCACGCGTGAGATTCAGGCGTTGAACAAACTCGTCGTCGCCGCCATCGGCACGTCACAGGAAGGGGCCGATGAAGCGACGGTTCGTGACATCGCCTTGTCCTCGAAGCGCGGCGGTACCGACGTCTTCCATATCGGCGATGCCGGTCTGTCCGGAATCGCCACACCGGAGAACATTCAGGCGTTATCCATCGCCATTCGGGGACGGCGCCATACGTATATCCGCATGGCCGCCTCGGTCAACCGCTAATCAAAAGGAACGAAGCCGATAATGGCTTCGTTCCTTTTTGTGTTACCAGTCGGTGACGTCTCGGCGCGGTTTCGCCGGAGTCGTCGTCCCGTGCCGTTTGGCGAGGAGCGCCTCGACGTCTTGTAATGACACGCCTTTGGCGGCGAGCAAGACGAGCAAGTGGTACAAGAGATCAGCCGACTCTTCGACCAAATCTTCATCGTTCAGCGCCGCGATGACGACCTCGAACGACTCTTCCCCAAACTTCTTGGCAATCTTGTCGACACCTTGGTCGAATAGATAAGACGTATACGACCCTTCTTTCGGTGACGCCTGTCGTTCTTGAATCAACTTCTCTAATTCGTGAATCATCCTTCCACCTCCGTGAAAAAGCAGCTTCGATTTCCCGTATGACACGTCGGCCCATTGGCACGGACCCGGACCAAGAGTGCGTCTTGATCACAATCGACGTGGATGCTTTCGAGCTCGAGCGTATTTCCGCTCGACTCCCCTTTCATCCAGAGTCGCCCTTTCGAACGTGACCAGAACGTGACCGTGTTCGTCTCGAGCGTCTTCTGAATCGCCTCCTCGTTCATGTAGCCTAACATGAGGACGGCGTCGTCCTCTGTCGACACGATGATGGCTGGAATCAATCCGTTTGCGTCGTAACGAACCGCATCGGCAAGTTGTGCTCGCTGCATACGTGTTTCACCTCTTCCACTGTCGTTTTCCGGTCATGCAAAATCGAGGCGAGTAGCGCCGCATCGACCTTCTCGAGCGCGTCGACGACATGATTCGCGTTCCCGGCACCGCCAGAGGCGATAATCGGGATATCGACGGCGTCCCGGAGCAAATCAAGGATTCGCAAATCGTAGCCACTCTGCTTTCCGTCCTGATTCATCGACGTGACGAGCAGTTCACCCGCCCCAAGTGCAGCCACTTGCTTTGCCCAATCGACGGCCCGCAACTCGGTCCGGTTCTTCCCGCCATACGTATAGACGAAGTAATCGTCGTCTTCGAACTTGACGTCGATGGCGATGACGATACATTGTGACCCGAACCGCTCGGCCGCTCGTTTAATCAAATCGGGTGATTCGACGGCGAGCGTGTTGAGCGACACTTTATCGGCCCCGGCTTTTAAGAGCGAGGAAATATCCTCAAGCGACCGAATACCGCCACCAACCGTGAGCGGAATGAACACTTTCCGGGCGACGGCACTGACGACGTCAAGCATCGTCTGGCGGCGTTCCGTACTCGCAGTGATATCTAGAAACACGAGCTCATCCGCACCGGATGCGTCATAATACTTAGCAATCTCGACCGGGTCGCCGATATCCCGGAGTGCCACGAACTCGATTCCTTTGACGACACGACCGTCTTTCACATCAAGACACGGAATAATGCGACGTTTAAGCATGGCGCGCCTCCCACTCGATCAAGTCATCGAGGCTGACTTGTCCGGAGAGTAGTGCCTTCCCGACGACCGCTTCGTCGATACCGGCCGCTTGAAGTGCTTCGACATCAGCCTCGGTTGTCACACCACCCGAAGCGATGAGCGTGACCGAAACAGCCTCACGCAGCGCCTTCATCCGCTCGAGATTCGGTCCGTTCAACTTCCCGTCCGACCCGATGTCCGTATAGAGAATCGTTTTGACACCACGGTCAACGAGCCCTTTAGCGGCATCGATATCTTTTAAGTCGGTCGCTTCTTGCCAGCCGTTGACGGCGACGATACCATCATAGGCATCGAGGGCGACGGCGACACGATCCCCGTACTTCGCGAGCGCCCGGTCCAAGAAATCCGGGTCTGTGAACGCTTTTGTCCCGAGCAAGACACGGTCCGCACCGGTCGCCATGACCGCGTCGAGCGCTTCCTCGGAACGGATGCCCCCGCCGGTCTGAACGAAGAAACCGCACGTTTTGGCAAAGCGGACGACATCGAGATGTCTCGGTTCACCGGCTTTCGCCCCTTCGAGATCAATCAAGTGAAGCATCGGTACGCGCCCTTGCCACTCCTTCAATTTCTCATACGGGTCTCCGTACTGTTCTTCTGTATTGAAATCGCCTTCTGTCAAGCGGACGATTTTTCCGTCAATCAAATCAATGGCCGGTAGTAATCTCACGTTCGACCGCCTCCTTCCATTCTTTCAATAAACTGAGTCCAAACGCGCCGCTCTTCTCCGGGTGGAACTGCATCCCCGTGACGAGCCCTTTTTGCACGATGGCTGGCACGTCTTCCCCCATATAATCGGCAGAAGCGATCACATGGGTCGGGTCGGTCACGACGTGATACGAGTGAACGAAATAGACGTCCTCGTCTCGCAAAATCGAGTTCCATCCGACGTGTGGCAGACGTTTCGCACGCATCCGTTCGACGCGGCCTTCAATCAAACCGAGTCCTTCTGTCGGCACCCCTTCCGTGCTCGACTCGAATAAGAGCTGCATGCCAAGGCAAATGCCAAGGAACGGTTTTTCTTGTGCCGATCGTTTCAACAGCGGAATCAGTCCCGTCTCGTTCAGCGATTGCATCGCCTGGGGGAACGCACCGACGCCCGGAAGCAAGATGGCGTCAGCTGCCTCGATGTCGACAGGATCGTTCGTGATGGTGACGTAACAGCCGATGGCTTGGAGCGCCCGTTCGACATTGAATACGTTGCCCATTCCATAATCGATGACCGCGACCTTCATCCTTCGATCAGTCCTTTCGTCGATGGGAGTCGATTCGATCCGTCTTGCCCGATTGCTTCAGCGAGGGCGCGACCGAACGCTTTGAACAGCCCTTCAATCATATGGTGCGAGTTCGACCCGTAGAGCACCTCAAGATGAAGCGTCAAGCGGGCGTTCATCGCCACGGCCCGGAAAAACTCTTCGGCGAGCTCGGTATCAAAGTCCCCGAGTTTCGGATTTTTGATTTCGGCCCGGTAGACGAGGAACGGACGGCCGGACACGTCGACGACGGCACGCGCGAGCGTCTCGTCCATCGGCAAATAACTCGTGCCGTAGCGGCGGATACCGATTTTGTCACCGAGCGCTTGATTGATCATCTGCCCGAGGGCGATCCCGACGTCTTCGACCGTATGGTGAGCGTCGACCCACGTATCCCCTTCGACATGGACCGTCAAATCGATTTGGCTGTGGAACGCGAACAGTGTCAGCATGTGGTCAAAGAAGCCGACGCCTGTCTTAATATCACTTTGCCCCGTTCCGTTTAAATCAAGCTTGAGCTCGATGTTCGTCTCTTTTGTCTCTCGTTTCGTCTCAGCTGTTCTCAAGTGAAGTCACCTCTTCTATCGTTTGTTGAAGCACGCGGTACGCCTCGTCCGTTCCGGCACTGACACGAATCCCGTCCGCGAACGCGCGAACATGTACATCTTTTTCAAGGAAGCGGGCTGCCCAAGCTTCGCTGTCCGGTGTCTCGACGTATAGGAAATTTGCACGGCTCGGTAAGACGTTCCCAATCGGTGCGAGCAACGTCTCAAGCTTTTGTCGCTGCGTTTGATGGAAACTGATCGACTCATCGATATAAGCGGAGTCGTTCAACACGACCGTCGCCACGGCCGCACTCAGCCCACTCACATTGAACGGCGAGCGGAACCGGTCAATCTTCTCGATTAAGCGCTCATCGGCGATCATGAAGCCGATGCGCAGATTCGCGAGTCCGAACGCTTTCGATAACGTCCGGAGAATGATGACGTTCGCGTGGTCCGCCAGGCGGTCTTTGAATGAATCTTCCATCGTGAAATCGATATACGCTTCGTCGACGACCAAATACGGGACTCGACTGGCAATCGTCTCGAGATCATCAAGCGACCACATCTTTCCGGTCGGATTGTTCGGGTTCGATATGAGGACAAGTTTCGGGTGTTCCGCCTCAATCGTTTGCATGAGCGACTTGAACGACAATCCGTCCGCATCCGGCTGCACGAAATTCCCACGGGCGATATGCGTGTAAATGCCATACATCGAAAAGTCTGGAATCGGTGCGGCGACGACATCGTCGGCATCGAGAATGGCCTGACAGAGAATCGCGAGCAATTCATCGCTGCCACTGCCGACCATGAGTTGCTGCGGGCTCACACCGGCATACGCCGCATAGCTTTGTTTAAGCGCCGTCAACTCGTCGACCGGATAATGGCTCAAGTCGAGCGGAAGCTCTCGGATAGCCGTCTTCAAGCGCTCTGGAAAGACATATTGGCTTTCGTTTTGATTCAACGCGTGCCCTTTGACCGCATGCGGGACGTAGCGTGGAATCGTCTCATAGTTCAGTCTCATACGTCCTCCATTCGGACCGCCATCGCCCGGGCGTGGCCGTCAAGTTGTTCTTGTTGCGCGATTCGAATCGCGGCACGCGTGATGCGCTCATCGAGTTCTGTCATTTGCAGGAACGTCTGGCGTCGGTAAAAATCATCGACCGAGAGGCCGCTCGAGAAACGGGCCGTCCCGCTCGTCGGCAGGACGTGGTTCGGTCCAGCGATGTAATCCCCAAACGCCTCCGCCGCTTCATGACCGAGGAAGAACGATCCGCCGTGACGGATGGCTTGCATGTAATCTTCCGGGTCGGCGACGGCGAGTTGGACGTGTTCAGCCGCCATCTCGTTCGCATAACGAATCGCCTCAGCCTTCGTCTTCACGAGGACACCCCCGCGCTTCATCGCCTCTATCGCAATGTCACGCCGCGGTAATTCAGCCAATTGTCGTTCTAATTCTTGTCGAATCGCTTCGGCCAATTCGCCAGTCGTGACGAGCGCAAGTGCCGTCGCTTCGACATCGTGTTCGGCTTGGGCGAGCAAATCGGCGGCGACCCATTTCGGATGGGCCGTCTCATCGGCGATGATGAGCACCTCGGACGGTCCAGCGACCGAATCGATGCCGACGATATGGGAGACGAGCGATTTTGCCGTCGCGACATAGGCATTCCCGGGACCGACGATTTTATCGACCGGTTGAATCGTCTCGGTGCCGAACGCCAAGGCGGCCACGGCTTGCGCCCCGCCGACGAGATAGCATTCATCCGCCCCTGCGATTTTTGCCGCAATCAATAACGACAAATCGATGCCGTCTTGTTTCGGCGGCGTCACCATGACGACACGTTTCACACCGGCCACTTTCGCCGGAATGATGTTCATCAACACGCTCGACGGATAGACGGCCGTCCCGCCTGGCACGTACACGCCGACCGAGTCGAGTGGCATAAAACGGCGTCCAAGTCGGAACATCTCGTCTTCATACACATCGTCTTGACGTCGCTGACGACTGTGGAACGTACGAATCCGTTCGGCCGCGAGCGTCAACGCCTCGGTCAGTTCAGCATATGCGTCAGGTGGCGTAAACGTCGTCAAATCGACCGTTTCGATTTTGTCGACGCCGTCAAATTTTTTCGTGAACTCGAGGAGCGCCTCGTCCCCGTTCGACTCTACGGCCTCGAGGATCGGTTTGACCGCTTCTGCCCAGCTTTCCCGCCGGGCTCGGTTCGTTTCTGTACTCATCGGGCATCCTCCTTGCTCAAGCGACGAATCCACGCCTTCAATTCATCAGGATTGTTGGCGAGAGCCGCCTCACTCGTGATGAACTTGGCGTTCACCGTGAAAATTGTCTCGTATTCTTCAAGGTCGTTCGCGCGGAGCGTCGCCCCCGTCTCGACGATATCGACGATGCAATCGGCGAGTCCTGTAAGCGGTGCGAGTTCGACCGATCCGTTCAACGCAATCACTTCGACGTTCTGTCGTTTCGAGGCGAAGTGAGAGATGGCGATATTCGGATATTTGCTCGCGACTTTCAATTTTTTTGTTCCATTCTTCCGTTCTTTCGGTCCGCAGACCGCCATGCGGCAACGGCCGAACGGCAAGTCGACGACTTCCAGCACGCCAGGCGTCTTCTCTCGCAAGATGTCTCCGCCGACGACGCCGACATCAGCCGCGCCGTGCATGACGTATTTGTAGACGTCATCCCCTTTGACGAAGATGAACTCATGCCCGTCGACTTCGACCGTCAGTTCGCGGCCACGCTTTTCAGGCCAAACGGTAAGTCCGACTTGTTCGAAATAGTCTCGGGCCGCTTTTTCAATGCGTCCTTTTGCGATGGCTACTTTCATAAAATCACCTCACCTAACTGTTCTAAATCAAGGGACAGTCCGAACGCCCGACGAGATTGGCCGAAATGTCCGTATAATGAATCATATCGACCACCCGATAGGACGCGTCGTCCGTCGATGCTGCCTGTCACCGTCAATCCTGAATAATAATCAAAATCACCGGTCTGTCCGAAGTCGTACGATACGTTCAAACCGATGGACCGTAAATGTTCGACCGCCCGCTCGACTTCATCGATTGCTGCCGTCAAGCCCGGCTCGGCGACTTCACGTAACTCACCAAGTGCCGAGTCGCCAATCAAGAACGGTAATTTCGCGATTAACGGGTATTGATACGTATCGGCGAGTTCCCGGAGTGACTCCAAATTGCGAAGCGCCAAATATTGGCGGAGCGTCCGCTCAGGGATACCGGCTTCGTCGGCCACGGCGGCGACCAAGGCTGCTGATCCGACTTGAATCCGGAGTCCGTCTTGTGGCAGGACACGCTCGGTCATACTGAGGAACGAGGCAATCAACTCCATATCAGGAGCGTCCCCGTCAATCCATTCGAGACCGAGCTGTTGACGTTCATGCGGCTGTCCCGAATGCTTCGGGGTACGCCGGTAGACGGCACCGGCATATGCAACACGCATCGGCTCATGACCGTCCGCGAGTTTCCGTGCGATTTGTAACGTATAGTCTGGACGCATGACGAGCAACTCTCCGTCATTTCCGAACAGACGATAATAGGCCGACTCATCGAACAAGGCCAAGTCTTGATAGTGCGAATAATATTCTACGAGTGGCGGTTCGATCACGCTGTAGCCGTTCGATTCAGCTCGTTCGAGAAATGATAACATCCACTGCTTCGGACGCAGAACGTCCTCCCCTTGCAATTCGTGCCATCCTTCCGGGATGGATCCTTTTGTATTGAACCAAATCATCGATATCACCCTTTATCTTATTATCACTTTACCAAACTAAAGTAGTGTGTTAAATTTATCAAACCAAGCCGGTGCTGTCAACCGGCGAACTCGAAAGGAATGTCGCTTGATGATTGACTTTACCCGTGATGGTCACCTTCACACCCCATTTTGTCCACATGGCTCGACAGACCCGCTCCAGGCGTACGTCGAACAGGCGTTAGCCCGTGGTATCAAGACGCTCACGTTCACAGAACATGCTCCGCTCCCAGCCCGGTTTCAAGACCCAACACCAGACAAAGATTCGGCGATGGCGTTCGAATTGCTTCCGGATTATATCGAGGCCGTGCAGTCGTTAAAACGGAAGTATCCCGAACTCGACCTTCGCCTCGGCTTAGAGATCGACTACTTGCCCGGCTATGAAGCTGAGACGTTGACGTTGCTCGAGCCGTATGCCGACGTATTAGATGAAACAATCTTGTCTCAACACTTTCTACTCGTCGCCGGTGAGCTCCTGCCTGTCGACTTCTCGCTCGAGACGTTTCATATCCTCGTCGAACGTGTCGGTTCGTTCGAGGCTGTGATGAAACAATACTATTCGGCGCTCGCTGCCGGCCTCGTATTCCCTTGGGAACGCCTGAAAGTGGACCGCATCGGACATATCGATTTACCAATCAAATATCAGACCAAGTATGTATGGGACCGCTCAAACGCCCTGGCCGAACAGTCGCGCCTGCTCCAGACGATGGCCGCTCGCGGTTTCGGTCTCGACCTCAATACGGCCGGACTGCGCAAGCCTGAATGCGGACAGCCGTATGCCATCGACGTCGCATCTGAGGCGGCCAGACTTGGAATCCCGTTCGTACTCGGTTCGGACGCCCATATCGCCAAAGACGTGGGCGCTGGGTTCGAAACAATACAAAAAAAAGCCACGTTCCTATGAGAGGGCACTGAAAAACTTCAAATGATTTTGAACAGAGGAGCGTCGTCCCGGGAGGGATGACGCTCCTCTGTTTTCATCGCCCTTCAGCC